>JANMGF010001107.1:0-26365 GCA_031374535.1 Polyangium sp. (in: bacteria) | reverse complement strand
CCAGGAACAAGAACTGGAGGTTCCCAACGTAGCCTTGATCGAAATCGAAGCCATCGTCCTGGTTTCGGTAACACACGAGGTGCGACGCATTCACTGTGCCCCCGAAGAACTCGAAGCAATCGTCGAGCGTGTAACGTACCTGGACGTGATCGACCGTCGTTCCGCTCCCGACGCCGGCAAACGTGAGGCCGTTGATCTCGTTGTCCGTCGAGAGGAGAATCCCGCCAAACTCGATCCGGACGTATTTCAGCACGCCGCTGTTGTCGCCAGGTTCCGTCCCACCATACTCGGTTTCCGCGGTCGCCTCGATTCCCTCGACGTTCGCTTTGCCGCCGGGCACGTTGATCGGGGCTTTGCCGAGCAGGATGACGCCGCCCCAGTCGCCGGGCGCTCGATCGCCGGGTTCGGCGCGGCTCGTGAATACGATGGGCTCGTCCTTGGTGCCCTCGGCGAGGATCCGGGCGCCCGGGTCGACGACCAGCGTGCCGAGCGTGGCCTTGTCGCCCTTGATCGTCGTGCCCGGCTCGATCGTGAGCGTCGCGCCCGGGCGCACGTGCACGATGCCCTTCAGGACCCAGTCCCCGTCCGCCGTCAGCGTCAGATCCGACGTGATATTCGCCGGAATCTCGTTGTTCTTCGGGGGAGTCGGGGTCTGTCCGGTCTCGTCCGAGCCGCAGCCCACGAGGCAGGCGGCAAAAAGGGCGCTCGTCGCAAGCAGAACGTTCGATTTCATGTTCGGTGAATTCCTCCGCCAAACATCGTGGCAATGCCTCATGACGTCGTTGCCAGGATCGAGAAACGATCTCGCGACAACGAATCAATTCTGGATGGTGGCGCTCAGCGTGAATGTCGCGCCCGGCTGGAATTGCTGCACGACGTTCGTCAAATCAGGGATGACAGGATTGGGAACGGCAGCCTGGCTCGGCCCCTGTGTGAACACGACCGGCGCGAGCAGGAGGTTCTCGGCCGAGAGCTTCAGATCCACGTATGTGCCGAGGCGCTGGGCCACGGTCACGTCGAGCAGGTGGCGCGGCTGCTCGTAGACGTCCGGCAAACCGAGCGAGCCCACCTGCGCGATCCTCCGACCCGAGACGTTGTAGAGCACGCGGAGGCGTGTGCCGCGCTTGTCGTTCGCATAATCGATTCCCGCGTTCACCACGTAGGGCGACTGCCCCGCGAGCGGCCGCACGTTGTTCGTCTGCACGCTCGTCCCCGCGTCGTCGAGGGAGACACGCGAATGCACGAGCGTCAGGTTCGTGAGCACCCCGAGGTCGGCGATGGCCGGGCTCACGAATGCGAGGTTCTTGCGCAGCTCGAGCTCGACGCCCGCATTCTGCGCCCCCTTCGCGTTCTGGTACGAAACGATGCCGCGGTTCGACGGGATGATGATCTGCTCGATCGGCTTCGTGAAATCCTTGTAGAACACGCTGATCGCCGCGACCTCCGCGAGCGTCGGGAAAAACTCGAATCGAAGATCGGCGTTCACCACCGTCGTGCGGTCGAGGTCGGGGTTGCCCTGGATCTCGCGAGCGCCGAAGTAATCGGTGAACGAGAACGGCGCGAGCTCGCGCAGCTGCGGCCTCGCGAGCGTACGCGTCACGGAGGCGCGCAGGTTCGATCGATCCGTCGTCTTGAAGACGAGGCCAAGCGAAGGAAGCAAATCCGTCGTTGAGAGCTCCACCTGCCGCGGAAGCCCCGTCGAAGAGTCGAACGTCTCGAGCCTCTGCGTCGACGCCTCGAGCCGGGCGCCGAGCACGACACGCATCCACGATCGGATCGACGTGTCGCTCATGAAATACCCCGAAAAGACCTGCTGCGTGGCGTCGTACGCGTCGCTCGGTCGGGTGTATTCGTCGAGGGTGAGGACACGTCCGATGTAATCGTTCGTGAAGAGCTGATCGGGCGGCAGCGAGTACGCCCCGGCCTCCTCCGCGGTCTGCGCCGTCGGGATGAACCGCAGGCGCCGCGCGTCGAATGCGCGGTCGCGGACCTGCACGAGGCCGCCCACCTTCACCCGCGCCGGCGTATCCCCCTTCAGGATCGGCTGCGTGTAATGGAACGCTCCGCCCACCGCCGTCTCGGCCTGGTCCGCGTAGAAATGCAGGCCCGAAAGCGTCGTGCTTTGCCACGCCTTCCGCCCCGCGTCCTCGAGGTAAACGTTCTCGCGCGTGCCCGGCTCGTCGCTCGTCGCGAGGGAGGTCGTCAGGTTCCATTCGAGCGTCGCGTCGTTCGCGCTGCGAATCTTGTGTTCGCCCGCGATCTGGCCAAAGGTGAGCGATCGGCTCACGAAGCGGAGACGCGTATCGTAAAAGGTGCGCCCCGGGCCGCCCTCCTCGCTGAGCCCCGAGATCTCGCGCGCTTCGTTCTCCGACGAGCGGCTGTGCAGACCGATGAGCGCGACTTTGTGATCCCTCGCGTACCGGTAGGTGAGGCCCGCGAAGCCGCCCCACGAGACGACGTCGAGGCCCGTATCCACGCGGTAATCGTTCTGCGGCTTGAGATCGTCCGATACGTTGGGATCGATCGTGAGCGTCCGGAGGATCTCGCCCTGCCGGATCTGGAATCGGCGCCCGTACGTCAGCGCCGCCGTGTAGCCGAGCTCGTGCTCCGCGCCGAACCGCAGCGTATTGCCCACCGTGAGGTTGCCACTCATGTTCGGCAGCGCCGTCGATCGCGACGTCGTCATCGGCCTGTTCAGGGACCGGCCAAGCTCGTCCACCTCGCGCGTGGATACAAGCGAGCCGTCCGGCTTCTCGGCGCCCTTGGCGGCCTTGTAATCGGTCGGGAAGCCTGGAGGGAGCGCCCGCGACCCGTCGTCGATGCCGAAGAAATCGGTCCCGCCGCCCGCATAGGTGAGCCGATTCCGGAACGTGGTCTCGGAGTTCGCGCCGACATAAAACGTGCCGCTGATCGTGAACTTCTCGGGGAGCTCACGCGTCGATACACGCACCGAGCCGCCCGTGAAATCACCCGGCATGTCGGGCGTGAAGGTCTTGATGATCGTCAGATCACTGAGGACCGTCGTCGGGAAAAGATCAAAAGGCACGGCCTGCCGATCCGGCTCGGGGCTCGGCAGCGGCACGCCATTGAGGAGCGCATTCGTGTACCGATCCCCGAGGCCACGCACGTACACGTACCTTTGCCCGACGACGGACGCACCCACCACGCGCCGCGCGGCATCGGCCGCATTCCGATCCGGCGTCCGCGCGATTTCCTGCGCGCTCACCGCGTCGCCCGTATACGCCGCATTCTTCCGGAGGAGCGTCTGCGCCGCGGCCGAAGCCCGGTCCGGGTCCGCCTCGATCTCGATCACGATCTCCTGCTTGCTCTCCTCCGTCGAGAGCGCGACGTCGACCTTCTCGACCACCCCCGCGGTGACGCGCACGTTCTGCACGCGTTGCGGCTTGTAGAGCTGATAAAAGACCCGGAGCTCGTAGTTGCCCGGCGCAAGCTCGAGCCGGAATCGACCGTCGAAATCCGCGATCGCCTTCCGGTTCGTCCCGACGACCGAGACCTGCGCGTCGATGACCGGCTCCTTCGTCTTCCCGTCCGTGACGACGCCCCAGATCACGCCTTTTCCCGAAGGCGCGGGGCGCGACGGGTCTTCTTCGCCGAGCAACGCTTCCTCGGCCTCGTTCTGCGCAAACACGCTCGCCGGATGGAGCAGGGCGAACGCCGAGGCCAGTGTCACAATGGTTTTTCGCATGGGGAAATCAGCCGCCGAGCTTCTCGGTCAAAATTGCAATGCCTTTGGCCCCACCCCTCTTCGCGATATCCATCACCTCGACGGTGATCCCGTAAGGCGCCTCGTCGGCGGCGTCGAAGTAGAGGAGCTTGTCGGCGCGGGCCGCGAAGATCCGCTGCAATCGGTCCCGGAGCTCGGCGCGCGGGACTTCATTCTGGTTGATGCGGATCGCGCCCTTCGCGTCCACCGTGAGCACCACGGGTTTGTCGGCGTCCGGCGGCGGCGTCTGGTCCCCAGCGTCCTCGTCCTTCTTCGGCAGGTTCAGCCAGAGCTGCTTGTTCAGAAGCGGCGTCACCACCATGAAGATGATGAGGAGCACGAGGACCACGTCGACGAGCGGCGTGATGTTCATCGTCGGCGTGACTGCGCTGTTTTTCCCACCCGCGGAGACGTTCATCGCCATGGCTCAGGTCTCCTCTCCCTGGCCCTTGCCTTTTTGGCTCACGCTGAGCGCGACACCCTTGTATCCGGCGCGCTGGCACGCGGCGAACGTGTCGCGCATCCTCGCGTATTGCACCGACGCATCCCCCTTGAGGACGACGCGCCGCTCCGGCTCGGTCTCGTGCATGGCCTTCAATCGCGCCTCGAGCGCCGCCAGATCGGGCAAGACCTCTTTTTCGATGAAGAGGCTGCCACGCGTGGTCATCGTCACGGTGATCGGATCGAGCCCTTTTCCCGTCTCGTCCGGCTGGATCACGGTCGGCAGCTCCACGCGCTCGCCGTGCTCGAGCTCCGGGGCGATGACCATGAAGATGATGAGCAGCACCAGGACCACGTCGACGAGCGGCGTGATGTTGATGTCCGGCTCAGGCTGCTTCTTCGATGATCCGCTCTTCACTCGAGCGCCCATGCTGGTTCTCCATGTCGTCGAGCAATTCACCGGCGCTCCGCTCGAGGGCAGCCTCGACCGTCCCGATCTTGCCCGTCAGGTAGTTGAAGAAAAGCACCGCCGGAATGGCCACCGAGAGGCCGAGCGCCGTCACGATGAGCGCCTCCGCGATACCCGCGCTCACCGCGCCGAGCCCACCCGAGCCCGTCGCCCCAATGGTCTGGAACGCGGTGATGATGCCGATGACCGTGCCGAGCAGGCCGACGAACGGCGCCACCGATCCGACCGACGCGAGCACCGAAAGGCCACGCCGAAGATCGGCCGAAAGCGCCTCACGACGCCGCTCGACCTCACGCCGCGCGAGCTCGACGGGCGTCACATGGCCCGATTCACTCTCGGCCTTCAAAAACCGCCGCATCGCCGAGGCGACGAGCCGGGCGAGCGCCGAGAGTCGATACCGATCCGAGACCCGGAGGAGCTCCTCCGTATCCCACGCGTCGAGCAGAGGCTGCGCCTCCTTCACGAACCGCCGCGTCTCGGCGTTCATGCGCGCGAGCGCGATCACCCGCTCGACGACGACCGCGATGGTGGCGATCGACATGAGCACGAGCACGAAGGCGATGAGCTTCGAGACGAGGCCCATGCTCGCCCAGATGTGCGCGAGATCGAATTGCATGAATGAACTCCTTGTCGAAGGGGAAATGCCCGACGGTTCAGGTTTTGATCTTGAAATTGAAGCGCGCGACCTGGTACGTCGCCACGGGACGCCCTTCGACCATGGCCGGCTTGAATCGCCACGTCTTCACGGTCGAGATCACGATCGGGTCGAGCCTCGGATGGCCCCGCACGACGGTCACGCCCGACACGTCCCCCGCCTCGGTCACGACGAACCGGACGACGACCGTGCCCTCGACCCCCTCGCTCTTCAGGTCCTCGGGATAAGGAGGCTGGGGCTTCGATATCGCCGAGGGCGGCGTGCCGTCCTCCGGGAGCTGCATCGGTCCCGCCGCTTTGGGCGGAGGCGGAGGCGGCGGCGGCGGCGGTGGGGGCGGCGGGGGCGCGACGGCTGCCACGGTCCCCGTTCCACCAGGGATTCCACCGGATCCCTCGCCCGAGCCCTCTCCAAAATCGTCTGTGCTCGCCTTCGCCTTGCTCGGATCCTCCTCCGCGGGCATTTCCGTCGGGACCGCGACGGGCGTGACAATCGCCTTGTGTTTCGGTCCGGGCGGCTCGGGCGCCCTCAGAGCGGCATCCATGGGAGGCGGAGGCGGCGGTTTCGGCGGCTCGACGGTGGGCGTGAGCTCGACAGCGACGACCTCCTCTTCTTCTACGGCCGGGGCGCTCGCTTTGATCGAGGCCCCGACGACCCCGACGGCCGTGCAAATGGCAATCGCAGTCGCATAACCGATGAGAAGCCTCTTGCCGCGCCCGGGATCACTCTCCCCGACGTTCCAAGCCTCGAAGCTCATTGCCGTCTTCCTCTCGCCGCCACGTTGACGATCGTTCGTGACAACCTGGTGAACGCCGCGAAACGATCACGTGCGCCCCGCATGACGCCCCCTCAATCGGGGTGCGAAGCAGGCATGTCGGGGGGACTTCCAAATCGATACCCGATCCCCCGGACCGTCTGCACGTAGTCACCGGCAGGCCCCAGTTTGTCGCGGAGCCTCTTCACGTGCGTGTCCACCGTGCGGGTCGTGATGTCGACTTCCATCCCCCACACCCCTTCGAGGAGCGCGCCGCGCGTCTGGACACGCTCGCGATTCTCGTAAAGGGCGACGAGGAGCTTGAACTCGAGCAACGTGAGCTCCACCTCGGCGCCGTCGACCCATATCCGGTGCGCCTCGTCGTCGATGCGCAGCCGGCCAAACTCGATCGCGCGGCGCTCCACCTTCGCCTTCACCCGGCGGAGAATCGCCTGCACCCGGAGCAAAAGCTCGCGGACGCTGAAGGGTTTGACGACGTAATCCACGGCGCCGAGCTCGAATCCAACGACCCGGTCGACCTCGTCTCCGCGCGCCGAGACGATGATGATGGGCGTCTCGCGTGTCTCCTCCCACTGCTTCAGGCTCCGACAAACCTCGGTGCCCTGCACGTCCGGGAGCATCATGTCGAGCAGGATGACGTCCGGGTGCCGCTCGCGCGCGAGGCGAAGGCCATCCTCGCCGCGCGGGGCGAGGAGCACCTCGTGCCCTGCCTGCCGAAAATTGTAATCGAGCACCTTGAGAATCGCGGGCTCGTCCTCGATGACCAGGATACGTGCCATCGCGACCGGATGTACCGGCTCCCTGTGACAACGCGATGAAGCTCGTGTTGCAGATTGGCGGGAATATCCGCGTTTCGTTACGGAATGGTGAATTCGACGTGTCGAAACGACGAGGGGCGGGCCCTTGTTACGGACGCGTGAATGGAGGGTGTCGCGAGCGCGAGGCCCGCTCTTGGGGGATTGTTCAGCGGGGCGCTTTGGCCATGAGGGCCGTGCGCAGCGTGGCGAGCTCGCGGCGGAGCGGGCCGATGAAGTCGGCGCTGATGGTGCGCTTCTGCCCCTTCATCGCCCGCGCGGTGTGCCACTTGCTGAGCGCGAGCCTCGAGGCGGCCCGGATGAACGCGCGCCCCTCGGCGCCGCGCCACGAGAACGTGCACTGGATGCGGCCCGTCGGCGAGCAGACGAGCTCGAGCTCGGACGGGGTCAAGTTGCCGAGCAGCACCTCGTCGCGGAGGAAATTGCGGATCGTGCGGCCCTTGCGGATCACGAGGGCGATGATGATGACGAAAAACATCGCCACGAAGAGCAGCCAGAAGAGGAGCATGACGACGAACGCGTCGGGGATGACCGTGGGCACGAAGTTCCAGAGCGCGTGCAGGAAGACGCCCAGGAAAAACCCGCCGATCGGCGCGACCCACCGCACCCACGTCTCGCTCGACTCCCGCGCGATGCCGAACCCGATGCCGGTCATCGACGTGTAGAGCGGGTGCCCCCAGGGCGCGAGGACGCCGCGGAGGAAGAAGGTCATGCCGAGCTGATCGGCCACGTCCGCGCGGGCGTAATAACTGACGTTCTCGACGGCGGCGAACCCGAGCGCGCAGAAGGTCGCGTAGATGATGCCGTCGACGACGCCGTCGAACTCGCGCCTCAAGAAGTAGAAGAAGCCCAGGATCGCGAGCCCTTTGAAAAACTCTTCCGAGAGCGGCGCGCTCACGACGGTCGTCATGAATTGGCCGACCTTGGGCCCGAAGAGGCTCCCGAACGCGATGTGTACGCCGGTGTTGATCATCCCGGCGAAGCCCGTCGCGACGACCGCGCCCCAGAGGAACGCCATCGCGAGGCACCACCACGGCTCGGGATCGTACCGATCGAGCACCATGGGGACGAAGAGGTAGAAGCCGAGGGGCAAAAACGCGAAGAGGACGCCCGTCAAGACCGCCGAGAGCATGCGCCCCGGGGCCTTCGACAGGAAAATCTCGGCGAGCGTGAAGAGGATGTTGAGCACGACGCCGGCCACCATGCCGAGGGTCCAGATCCCGAACCCCACCATGCGGTGGCGCTTCTCCGGATCGGGCGGCTCGTGCGGCACGGGAGCGTGCGGCGGTGAGCCGTGGGCCTGTGGATGCTGGGGATAGGGTGCGTGGCCGTGAGGCCCGGGCGGCGGTCCGTAGGGGTAACTCATGGCGCGTTTGCGTCGTCCAGGCGCTCGCGGGCGCGGCGCCCACGTGTATCACAGAGGCCGAGCGACGCAGCGCGGTGAAGTTACTGCGCGACCTTCTGGTTGAAGATGACGCTCTTCGACGGGCCGGGCGGGTCACCCTGCGCCTCGGCCGTGATCACGAGCTCGAAGCTCGCGAGGGGGACGCTCACGTCGATCATCTCGCCCGTGCGCTTGTCCTTGTCGTACGCGAGCGCGCCGACGCGCTGCCAGGGCCCGCCGTCCTTACGCGCCCACACGACGTAGGTCGTCGCGGCTTCGACGATCCGGTCCGGCGGCGCGAGGTGCTCGGTCTTGATCGTGATGCGGCTCATGACCGCGCTGTTGTCCACGTCCGCGATGATCTCCGCGTCCGCACCCGCCGCGAGCGGCGTGCCCTGCGGCGCGTACTTCAGCGGGCCACCACACGCGGCGAGCATGAGAACGATCGTGAGCAACCCACCGCGAAACTTCGAGCTTTGCGCGTTCATCGCATCCTCCAAATGTGTGTCGTCTGTACCAGAACTGTGTCCGCGATGCACGTTTCCCGCCAGCGCGCGCTAGGGCTTGACGACGCGGGTGCCGGCCGGCGGCGCGAAGTCGAACTCGCCCTTGGGGACGGGCTGGTTCACGACGGGCGCGCTGAAGTCGAAGCGGTTTCGGTTTCCCTGCGCGTCGAGGATGAGCACGCGGCGGACCTGGTTCGTCTGCGCGTCAATGTAAAGAAGGACCTTCTGGTAGGCCGGCGTCGCGTCCTTCGGCGTTCCTTCGAGCACGTATCCGCCCTCGAACTTCATCTGCGCGGCGTCGAGGAGCTTCAGGTTGAAGTCCTTCACGAGCTGGCCCGTTCCCATGAGGAACGCGAGCGCCGCCGGGTATTGCGAGTTTTTGACCGGCGTCTCGAACATCTGCTCGTTTTCTTTTTCGTAGACGCGGATCACCTTGCCGTCGGACACGACGCGGTTGCCGTTCGGCGCGTCGTAGGACCAGCTCATCTTGCCGGGCTTCTCGAAGGTGACCGTGCCCTTCGACTCCTTCTTCACGTTCTGGACCTTGATCGTATAGGTCTGCGCGAACGTCGCCTTGAAGGTCTTGGTGGAGTCGTAGAAGGCCTGGACGCGGCGGCCGATCTCTTCGGCCGAAGGACCCTTGGCAGCGGCAGCCGGGGCGGCAGGAGCAGGCTTGGGAGCGGCGGCTGCCTGGGTGCGGCCGTCGGTCGAGCAGAGCAGGAGGGCGGGAACCACGGCGAACGCCGCGAGGAGGGAGGGGATCGAGAGGAACCTTACCTTACGCATCATTTTCTTCCTGTTCCGCGTAGTTGGCCGGACCGAGGGTGCCGCGGTTGGACGCGTCGCGCCCCCGGGCGATGCAAGATCACGGGACGGTCGCGCGTCGACGGCCGGGCCGGGCCGGCAAAGAGGCCGCGAGCGCCGACTGGAAGCCGACGACGTTGCAGTGCGTGAGCGCGATGGCGAGGGCGTCGGCCGCATCCGACCGGGGCGGCGTGCCGAGACGGAGGATGGCCGTCACGACCATGGCCACCTGGCGCTTGTCCGCCGCGCCCTTGCCCGCCACGGTGCGCTTCACGAGCGCAGGCGCGTACTCGAACAGCTGGAGCGATGCGCGGGCGACCCGGAGCAGGACCACGCCGCGGGCATGGCCGAGCTTGGCCGCGCTCTGGGCGTCCTTGGAGAAAAAGATGCTCTCGACCGCGGCGTGAGCCGGCGCGTGTTTGGTGATGACCTCGCCGAGGCGGTCGTCGATGTCGACGAGGCGGTCGGCGAAGGTTCCGTCGAGGTCGACGTCGATGACGCCGTGAGCGACGTGTTCGATACGCGTGCCGACGCGATCGAGCACGCCCCACCCGAGATGACGGCTGCCGGGATCGATGCCGAGGACGCGCACGCCGGGGGTTCTAGCAGACCCCGTGGCCGCGGCGGGGGAAGATCTTGTGAGGGTTCAAGAGGTTCTTCGGATCGAAGACGGCCTTCAAGCGGCGCTGGAGATCGATGAGCTCCGGGCTCTGCTCGAGCGGGAGGAACTCGGCCTTGGAGGTGCCGACACCATGCTCGCCCGTGAGCGTGCCGCGCATGCCCACCACGGCGCGGAAGAGGCGGTCGAGGCCCCGTTCGACGCGCGGCGTGGCGTCGGGATCGTCCCAGAGGAAGTTCACGTGGAGGTTGCCGTCACCGGCGTGGCCGTAGGAGAGCATGCGGATCGAGGTCTCCTCGCTGATGCGTTCGATCTCGCGGAGCAGATCGGGGAGGCGCGTGCGGGGGACGACGACGTCCTCGGAGATCTTGTAGCGGGCCATCGCGCGGGTGGCCGGGGAGAGGGCGCGGCGGGCTTCCCAGAGGCGCTCGCGCTGGGACGCGTCCTGCGCGACGAGGACGTCGAGCGCGCCCTCGGAGACACACGCCTCGCCGATGCGCTCCATCGCGGCCTCGCACGAGGCGGGATCACCGTCGACCTCGATGAGCAGGAGCGCACCCGCGCGCGCATCGTGGGGCACGCCACGCGCGCGGACGGCCGAGAGCGCGCCGGCGTCGAGCAGCTCGAGGCAACGCGGGACGAGGCCGGCGGCGATGATCGCGGAGACGGCGCGGCCGGAGGTGAAGGCGGTGTCGAAGAGGCCAAGCAAGGTCGCGACGCTCGGGGGCTTGGGGATGAGCTTGAGGGTCGCCTCGGTGAAGACGGCGAGCGTGCCCTCGCTGCCGACGAGCAGGCTCGTGACGTCGTAGCCGGTGACGCCTTTGACCGTGCGGCGGCCGGTGCGGAGGTGGGTTCCATCGATGAGCTTCGCCTCGAGGCCCAGCACGTACTCGCGCGTGACGCCGTACTTGAAGGCGCGCGGGCCGCCCGCGTTTTCGGCGAGGTTGCCGCCGAGAGCGCACCACGCGAGCGAGTTCGGATCGGGTGGATAGAAGAGGCCCTCGGCCTCGACGGCGGCGTGGAAGTCGCCGAGGATGACGCCGGGTTCGACGACGGCAACGAGCTCCTCGCGGTCGATCTCCTTGATGCCACGCATGCCGAGCGTGCTGAGGACGACGCCTCCGCCCACGGGCACCGCACCGCCGGATTTGCCGCTTCCTGCGCTGCGCGGGACGATCGGGACCTCGGCCTCGCTGGCGGCCGCGAGCGCACGCGCGATGTCGTCCGGCGTCTCGGCGACGACGACCGCGTCGGGGATCACGGGCTCCTGATCCGACTCGTCGCCCGCGTACGCCTCGCACCCGTCGGGCGAGGTGATCACCTTCGAGGGACCGAGGGCGCGGTCGAGCAAGCGCCGCACCTTGTCGACGGCGGCAGCGGAGGGACGAGGAAAGGGCGGGCGGCGGAGCACGGGAGATTTCTAGTACGAATGGCCAGCGGAGACAGCCTCTTTGCGTGCCCTGCGCAGCCTGGTATCGAGATGCCCATGCACTGCGTCATGGTTGTCTTGTTGGGCGCGCTCGGCCTCGCCAGCGTGGGGTGTGGGGGCGAGGGCCCCGCGGAGCCGACGGGCCCCACGGACGACCCGTACGGCTGCGCCGCCGATGCGCCTCCGACGCAGACGGCGTCGTGCATCGTGTCGTTTGATCCCGGCGAGGACAGCGGGTTCGGGGCGGATCGGTTTCCGGAGGTCGTGTACGGCGAGCCGCTCGGAAACGGCACGACGTCGGGCGGGCTCGATGTGCTGTCGCTCGGCCGAGGCGGATCGATCGTGCTCGGCTTCGGAGGCCAGGCGATCGTCGACGGAGAAGGCGCGGATTTCGTGGTGTTCGAGAACCCGTTCTTCGTGGGCGATGATCCGAACAACGTCTTCGCGGAGCTCGCCGAGGTCTCCGTCAGCGCGGACGGCAAGACGTGGCACGCCTTCCCTTGTTCGGTGGACGCGACGCCCCCCGCGGGTTGTGCCGGGTATTCCCCGGTCTTCGCGAACGGGGATCTCGGCATCTCTGCCCTGGATCCCGCGGTGTCCGGCGGTGACGCGTTCGACCTCGCGACGCTCGGGATCGGCGAGGCTCGGTTCGTGCGTATCCGCGACCTCGAGGGCGTGGGCCCGGCGCCGAGCGCGGGCTTCGATCTGGATGCGATCGCCGTCCTGCACGCCTCGATGCCTTGACGCCGTGATGCCTTGACGGCGGACGGCCAGGCACGACGGATCTCCTCCTGTCAGAGCAGATCCAGGAAGGCCCGCAGCGCCTCGCGTTCGTGTGCTTCGAGCCCCACCGCGCCGCTCGGCGCGCCGTCGTGGAAAAACGTACCGTCCTGTGACCAACGCACCCTCGCGAGGAGCTCGTCGAGGTCCTTCGCCGCGCCGCTCGTCAGGTACGGGCGCTTCTTGGCGAGCCTTCGCAGGGACGGGACACGCGCGCCGCGCTCGTGCACGTAGGGGACGACGCCCGTCTTCTGGTACTCGTTCGTCGCCCACACGAGCGGGCCTGCGGGCGTGAAAACCAGGCTTTCCCAGCGCGGAAAAGGCACACGCGTGCCCCTCTCGTCGGCCGTGAGTCGCGCCTCGTGGCACGCCTCGCAGCGCGCTTCGAAGAGCACGGCGCCCTCACGTTCGAGCGCGGAAAACGACGTTCGTCCCGCGACGCTCGGGTTCTGCCGGTGGGAAAAACGCATGAGGAAGGCCATCAACGCGCGGCGGAGCGCGAGCGGATCGAGCGAGGCCGGCTCCTCTCGTCCGAGCGCGGCGAGCACCGGGTGCGTCCGGGCATCGAGCGAAAACCAGGGCGAATGCCCGCTCGCCGCGCCCGCGACGCGGAACTCGTTGTGCGCGACCGAGGACAGGTCCGGGTCGAGCGCGCGCGAGAAATGCGGTCGGTTGTTGAAGAGGCCGAGGAGCGGCTTCGTCACGACGCGCACCTCCTCGCGGCCCGTGTGGTGCACGCGCCCGTCGACGTACCCCTCGAAATGGCACGTTTCGCAGGTGAAACGGCTGTGCGCGTCCTCCGTCCCGTTCTCCGGGGCCATCAGCGTCGTGAAGAACAACGCCTCGCCGAGCCGCTCCTCGGCGCTTGGTGACGCCGGCCCGTCTCGATCGACGACGGGCACGATCGCTTCGTTTTCGCCCTCCGAACGCACGACCACGAACGCATCGAGCAAGGGGTTCGCCGCAACGAACCCTCCTCCGGGCAACTTCACGAGGTCCCGCGTGCCGGGCACGGTCGGGCTCGTTTTCGCGGGGATCACAGGCCCTTTGCCGCTCGTTTCGAAGACGAGTCGCGCGGCTTGCTCGCCGCCGTACCCCGTGACGAGCGCCGCGAGCGTGCCGTCCTTCTCCTTCTCGAGCCAGAGCGCCTTCGGGGTCACGACCCCGAGCTCACTCACGTTCACCGCGGAGAAAAGCCGCGCCGTGCCACGCTCCACGCGATACAGAAAGACGAACGAGTCGATGGAACCGAAGAACCCGCCCCGCCGATCGAGCGGCCGATCCTCGACGCCGCCCGCGAGCACGAAGAGCCCTTCGCCCTCGGGCACCGCGGAAAAACCCCAGATCGGGCCATCGTGAACGATACGCGTCTCGCCCGCCGCGAGCGCGCGACCTCTGTCGTCCACGGGCCGGATCACGAGCGTGTGCGTTTGCAGCGCATCAACGACGACGAACGACCCCACGCGCGCGACGTGGTTCGGCCCGCCTCCGATCGTCACGTCCTCCCGGCGTGAAGCAAGCTCCGCATCCGGCCCCTCCTCGCCGCGGGCCTCGGGCCACAACGTGACGAGCCGCCCCTCGTGCTCCTCGACCGCATACACGACGCCCTCGGGCCCCGCCGCGACGTCACGCAGCGCGCGCACGCCTGGAAGCTCGTACCGGCCACCCGGCGCGATCCACGGCGCCGCGTCCTTCACCACGAACCGCGCGATCGCGCCTCCGCGCTCGCCCACGACCAGCACCGCAAGGCCATCCGACGTCACGGCGAGGCCACTCGGTGATCCGGGCGCAGGCAAACGCCCGAGCTCGCGCATCGACGCGTCGAGCACCACGATCGCGTCGCGCCCCCGCAGCAGCGCGACGAAACGTTCCCCGCCCGGGAGCGCGGCGATCGCATACGGATCCGCGCCAAAGGACGCATCGCTCGGCGCGATCGCCGCGAAATCGGCGCGCGCCCTCCGCTCCACCTCGTACGCGCGGAGCACCGGCAACGGGTCCGGCTCGGCGGCGTTCGTGGCCTCCGCGGGCGAATCTTCCCGCTCACACGCCGCACCCGCGAGGCCCGCGAGCACGAGGAGCGACACGAACAGGCCCGCGACGCGGCGTGATCCGCCCTCTCGACGTTTCATCGCCGCGCGGGCGAAGGTCACCAGCCGCCTTCACCCGTCGCGGCCGGCTTGGCTGCGGGAGCCGCGCTCGCCGCGGGTGCAGCGCTCTGCGTGGGCTTGGCCGAGGCGTTGTCCGGCGTGGGCTTGGTCTTCTCCTCGCACCCGGCGAGGGACAACGAAACGAGGGTCACGAGCACGAGCGAAAGGGCTTTCATGGTTCCGGACTCCTTTCGCGCGAGCGAAGCATGAAGCGCCCACGGCGCGAAGAGCGAAACGTACACGCCCGACCCACCCCGGCTGGGCCTCCCCGCGCGGTGACGCGTGGCGTGAGCCATACCGAGGGGGTGCGGAACGCAAGGCGGCGCGGTTTCAATGCCTTCGAGGGTGTGCCGAAACGCAATGTGAAGCGCGTTCCGACGCTTCGAGGGTGTGCCGAGACGCGAGGCGAAGCGTGTTCCGACCCTTCGAGGGTGTCCCGAGACGCAAGGCGAAGCCCGTTCCGACGCTTCGAGGGTGTCCCCAGACGCAACGGGAAGCGGTTTCTGACCCTACGAAGGCGCCATCCGCCGCTTACCCTTGCGGGGATCGACCCTGCCGGAGCCCTTTCACGCGCAATTGAAACCGCTTCGGGGGGCCTCGGGGGCCGCGAAGACGCGAGCGCTTGCGTGCGCCGATGCCCGTCGGGGGGCCTTTGGTGACTGCGCAGGAGCCGCAAACACCGGGAAAACGGTTGACGAAGAGCCCTCCACCCCCGTAGCCTCCCCCACCGCGTCACGGGTTACGCACTGCGCGTAAGGAGGGCTGATCGATGGCATGCATGGATCTTCGGATCGAGGGCATAGAAGCCGATCTTTCCGTCCGCCGCTGCTCCGTGCGTGAGGCGATGTCCCGGCTCTTCGAAGTGACGCTGACCGTTCGCTCGCACGCGGCGGATCTGGACCTCGATATCGCAAGCCGCGCCCTCGCGCACGTTTCGCTCGGCGCCAGCGCGCGGCGATGGTCCGGCCTCGTGCAGCAAATCACGCAGAAGGAGGTCGAGCCTACGGGGCTCTCGACCTACGAATTGACGGTCGTCCCGCGCCTGGCGATCCTCGCCGATAACAAGGACTATCGCATCTTCCAGCGTCGGACGGCGGTGGACGTCCTCATCGAGATCCTGGAGACGCGGTTCATCGATCACGAGTTGCGCCTCGACCTGGCGGCGTTTCCTTCGCTCGAATACCGGGTCCAGTACGGCGAGAGCGATTATGCCTTCCTCTCGCGCCTTGCGGAGGAGGCAGGCATCTCCTTCTTCTTCGAGTATCGCGAGGAGCGCGGCTCGGTCCTGGTCCTTGCGGATGATCCATCGAGCGCTCCTCCCCGCCCTGGCCAGCCTCTTCCGTACCAGCACGAGCCAAGCGGCGCGACGGAAACGGCGTTCGTGACACGTATCTCCCTTCACCGCGAGAAATCGCCCCCGCCTGTTGTGCTTCGCGACGTAGATTTTCGTCGGCCCGGGTTTCCGCTGTATGGCGAGGCGCATGTTCAGGGGATCGAGGGCGAGCAGGTCCCCCATTACGACTACGCCCCGGGCTCGTTCCGCGTATACACCATGCATCCTCCTTCCGCGGGAGCGCCCCAAGCGACGCCGAAGGCGCCGGGGCGGCATGATCCGCGGGCGGGGCGGGACCTGGCCGAGCGGCGCGCGCTCGCGGAGAGGGTTCGAGCGCGCCGGGTAACGTTCGAGACGAACGCGCTCGATCTCGCGCCGGGCGCCGCCTTTGCCATCGGCGAGCATCCTCACCCCTGGCTCTTTCCTCCGCACCTGCTGCTCTTGACCGACTATACCCTCGACGCGGAGCATGACAAAGAATGGCGGGCGACCGGTGAGGCCGTATTCACGGAGCCGCCCTACAAGCCGCTTGCGACGACGAAGAGGCCCGTTGTTCAAGGCTTACAAGCAGCGATTGTGCAGGGTCCGGAAGGCCGCGACGTCGCGTCGGACGAATATGGTCGGATCAAGGTGCGGTTTTTCTGGTCGCGTTTGGCAGGAGAAGAATCCTGCTGGCTGCGCGTGGCCCAGGGCTGGGCGGGGCCGGGGTATGGGCTCTGGACGATCCCACGCGTGGGGCAAGAGGTGCTCGTGGGGTTCCTGGAAGGGAACCCGGACGAGCCGATCATCGTCGCGCAATTGCCCAATGCAGTGATGCCCGCGCCGTATCCGCTGCCGGCGAACCAGACGAAGACGGTCTTGCGGACGAGGAGCACGGGCGAGGGGGACGGGCATAATGAGATAAGTTTTGAAGATCTGAAGGGGCAGGAATTATTTTATCAGCGGGCCGAGCGAGACAAAGAGACGCTCGTGCGGGGGGACGAGCGGGAGCTCGTGGGGGGCGATAGGCTGCGGCTCGGGGAGGGGGGCGAGCATGTGGCGGTGAAGGGGGATCGGCATGAGCTGGTTTATGGGGACGAGCATAAGACCGTGGAGGGCGACGTAACCGCAAAGGTTGGCGGCGCCGTTTCGCTCACCATTGGCGGCGATCTGAACCTTGACGTGCACGGTACGGTGAGCCTCCGCGTGGGTGGTGAGGTCGTCGTCGTATCCGTGGGCAAGCTCCTGCTCGCAGCGGCGGACGCGGCCATGCAGAGCGGGGGCGCGTTCGTGCGGGCGACGGCGGGCGCGGTGTACGCGTCGCCATTCGTGGAGAATGCGGGGGTTGGGGGATCGGGTGCGCCGAATGCGCCGGCCATGCCAGCGCCGCCGGTCTTGCCGGGAGCGTACGAGGCGCGGCTGCCGGAGGGGCGGACGAGGCTACCGGTGCTGGGGTGGATCGGGGGGATTCCGCCTGTGGGGTCAGTGCCGGATGAGGTGCTGATTTGTAGGTTTATTTGTGAGTGTAAGGATGCCAGACGAGGGGACGGGGTGCGAGAGCCGCAGCAATGTTTTATCAGGAAGATCCGGCTCTACGAGCAGGCGGCGCGGGGGACGACGCATATCTGGTCGGAGGTGCCGTACGATATGAGCATGAACCCGCCAACGCCGATCATGAGCCGGAACGAGCCGTGGAGGCAGACAGGCAGGAAGCCGGCCGGGTCGAAGATTCCGGATCTGATCATCGTGAAGGACCCGACGAAGCCGCCGACGCAGGACAACATTGAGAAGATCATCGAGATCAAGTTCCCGGACGACCCGTGGCGCAGGGACCAGTTGACGACGCACAAGAAAATTGCCGGTGGTGCTCCAGTCGAAGAGTGGGGGGTAGACAAGCCCTGCTACTGCTCGGATCAGAAGGAGAAGGAGCGTGTACGCGTTCCCGCGACGGACGCAGTTCTCGGCGCCGCTGTGATCGCAGCGGTAATCGTCGTCCTCCTTCTCGATGATGTGGTGGGCGGTTTTGCAGACGATGTGGCAATCCCGCCGCTCATCGTGGAGCTGGTGAGGCGGTTGGGGCCGCTGTTCGCGCCAAAGCTCATGAACCCATGACGAAAGGAAGTACAATGATGGACACAACGAAGCTGACAAGCACGCTAGCCGCAAACGACCTGAAGGCGCTTGAGAATCAACTCTGCATCCGTGATCCGTCCGGTCGGCCGGTACTGATGATCGGGCTCTCGGCCACGTTTTTATTTGTGGAGCCATGGCTTAAGCCGGCGCGCGAAGCTGCTACGGATGTCGCAGGAGGATACCTGCAACGATTCGGACCCCAACTCAAATGGGCTCAGGACCCTCAAACGGCGAGGATCTACCCTTTAGCAGAGAAGCGCGTCCCGTTGCCCCACGATTGGATACCGAATAATCCAGACGGCCACAAGTGGGATTTCGGCTTCCACGGAGGGGAGTCCGAGCTGGCCTCGAGTGCGTATTACATTGACGGCTTCGGAACTGAGAAATATGGCTCGCCGGATGATGATCTTGGTTATGTGCACATGCACCTACCACTGGAGTTCATGGTAAGTCATCCGGGGGAGTTCCAGAAGATCGTGCTGGGTATCGCGAAGCGCTTGAAGCCGCTGAGCGGCTATGCCGGACTCGGATTCTTGGAGCCGCTAGACATTGGCGCAAGGAAGCATTCCCAGGAGCTGTTGACCCCACTCGCCTTTCGCTTTCCAGGCATCGAAGCCAATGACCACGCCGGGCATACGATTTGGTGCCATCGTGGCATCAAGGGCGTCAACTGGTTGACCATCCTCTCCGATGGTTTCGTCGACGAAGCCGGAGGTTATGAATACCTGCGCGTCCGCCTGGATGAGCCGAGCTTCCCCTTCTACAAATACGACGGCGGTTTGATGATCCAGGCCGGCCCGCACCCCGAGGTCGGCGACGCGACACAGAACCGCTGGCCTCGGCACTACGTCACGCTCGCGAAGGTGCTGAAGAACATTCAGATCAAGGAGCACTGCCCGTTCCACTTCGGCGGCGAGGGGCGCATGGACAAGGCGATGAGCGAGGCGTGGCTCTTCCGGTTCGATGGGAAGTGAGCCCCCCACCGCGCGTTCGTCCCGGAACCGCAAGTTTGTCCCAAGGCTTGACACCCCGGTTTGTCTCCGGTACGGGTTCTCCCGGAGGCCGACGCCGGGCGTGCGCTCCTGACCGGAGACGCACGAAGACGCTCGCGTCGGTCTCCCCTTTCCGGCGCGGGTTGCGGTATCCTGTGCGCGCCATGCCGCGCACCGCTGCCATCGTCCCGTTTCTCTGCCTCTCCCTCCTCGCGCCTGTCGTTTACGCCGATGAAGCCGCCGATGCGGCAATCGATCGAGCTATCGCTGCCCTCCTCAAGGTCGGGGACAAGGCGCGGGCGGCAGGAGAGATCGACATCGCGGTCGCGGCCTACAACGAGGCGCTCGATCTACGCGAGGATCCCGAGGTCGAGGCGCGCCTCGGCATGATCGCGGTGAGCCTGGGTCGGGACGTAGCCGCGGCGCAAAACCTTTTGATGGCGCTGGAGGGCGGCGCAGGCGCGACGTTGAAGGAGAAGGAAGCCTTTGCCCGCGCGTTCGCCGGGGTGCGCTCCCGCGTCTGCCAACTCCACGTCCTCGGCAATGTGTTCGATGCGCGGGTGACCGTCGAGGGGAGCACGGTCGACGGCCCGAGCGGCCCAGGAACCACGGTCTTCGTCAAGCCGGGGCGCACCGTCGTGCGAGGCGCGTCGGAGGCGCATGGCGAGGTGACGGAGACCGTCGATTGCCCTGCCGGAAAGCGGGCCTTCGTGAACCTCCGATGGAAGCTGCCCGAGCCCGCGCCGAAGGTCGAAGCCGAGCCGGCGCCCGCGCCGCCGCCGTGCACGCCAATGGCAGCGCCTACGCCTCTGCCCGCCGTGGCGATGGCGAAGCCGCAAAATGTCCTTCCTGTCGTCGGGTACTCGAAGCAGGAGGATCCGTACGGGTATCCGGACACCAAGAACGACGCGATCGCCGAGGCGCTGGGAAAGACGCCGCGCACGCATGGCGCGGTCGCCGTGGGGCCTATCGTGGTGTTTGGCGCGGCGACGTGGGCGCCTGCGGTGGGCGCGTCGATCACGGGGAGCTTGCGGATCCACAAGCACGTGTCGGTGGACCTGGAGGGGCGGGCTGCATGGTTGACGTCCGGTGTCAAGGGAGAACGTATCTCCACGATGACGGCGGGGGGCCTGCTCGGGCTGTGTGGGCACTGGCGGTGGTTTTTCGGGTGCGGCCTCGGGCACCTCGGGGTCATCACCGTCAACTGGGACGAAAACACGTTTCAACGGGACTCGGATGTTGTTGTTCGTCCTGGGTTTGGCGGGCGCGTGGGCGCAAGGTTCGATCTCGGCTCCTCGTGGGGCGTCCAGGTGGCGGGGGATATCCTGGGGCTCTCCCGGGGCACCCGTATCGCCATCGCCCAAACCGTCCTCACCGATCAACCCGCGGTGATGGCCGGCGTCTCGCTGGCGGCGTTCTGGAAATTTTAGGGTTGGTCCCAGAACGCTTGACAGTACCCGGACGAACCGCCGACGATGAACCTATGAAGAAGTCAAGAATCCGGAACGGACTCGCGCTCATGCTCGTCATGGTCGGCGTCCCCGCGGCGTTGGGGGGGGGGTGTGGCGGGGTGCCCGAGACGTTAGAAAACAGGTGCGAGCCAGACACCTTTTTCCCTTCCCCGATCTGCGTACAGGACGCCGGCACCGACGCCCCCCCGGACGACGCAAGCGACGCCGGCACCGACGGCCCCACCGCGGACAACGGCCGCTGCCCCGGCGATTGTGTCCCCATCGCCGAGGGAGATGACGCCCTCTTTTGGCACCCGGATGAGCCTCTCATCGTATGGTTCGGCGACAACATCGAGGGCGAGGAGAATCAGCCCAAGTGCCCCGCCGAGACGGCGCCCGCCGTGCAGGCACGCCTCTTTACCGATCTTATTGCACCTCCCGCCACTTGTGACAGCTGTGCATGCAAGCCCGCGACCGGCGATTGTGACCCCGTTCCGACCTCCATTACGATCCGCGCTGGCACCTGCGACGACGCGAGCGCCCCGACCGTTTCCTTCGATGGCCCGACCGGATGGGACGGGAGCTGCACCACCGCGAACGCATTACCCGAGGGCGCCGAGTGCCCGCCGGGGAGCGGGATCCCCTGCCTGCAATCGATCGAGATCGGGCCGCTGCCTCCTCCGGCAAATGAGGCGTGCGCTGTGGACGCCATTGTCGTGCCCAAGGCGACCGGGCTGATCACGAAGTGGCAGACGACGAGCCTCGCCTGTCGCGGGGAGCTGGATACGTCTCTCTGTGATGATTCAGCCCGGCTTTGCGTTCCGGAGAGTTTTTACCCCTCGCGCGCCTGCATCTGGCGCGAGGGACTGCACACGCAATGCCCCACGCATTACCAGGCCGAGCCGCCGCGCTGGATGTATCCGAAGGAGGTGAAGGAGGGGCGCGGGTGTACGGAGTGCGCTTGCGGGGCGCCGAGCGGCGGGGCGTGTGTGTCGACGTTGCGGCTGTTTCAGGATGACGACTGCTCGGCGCAGTTCACGGAGCTGACGACAGCATCACTCGGCGAGCGGTGCGATCTTGTCTTCCCGAACGGCCGCGCCCTCGGCAGCAAGCAAACCACCGCCGCGACGTACATGGCCGGCACCTGCGAGGCGAGCGGCGGCGAGCCCTACGGGCAGGCGATGGTGAACGAGGAGAACGCGGTCACGTTCTGTTGCCGGCCGTCGGTCTTGTTCGAGGGGTAAGCGGCCCCGTACGAGGGGTAGACATCTCGCCGGGAAGGCTGGTAAGTTCACGCTCATGACACGAGTCCTCGAATCCAGTTCGGTGATCGTCCTTCCGCGCCTCGATGCCAATCAGGCCACGGTCCTCGCCCAGCAGTTCGAAGCTGCTGCGCTGGATGAGGATGGCAATCCGCGTGTCCTGCCGGAGGCGGTGGCGGAGGCGCTCGACGACGTGAAGACGGACCGCGCAGGCCTGCAAGACGCGCTCGGGCCGGAGCCTGTGACGAGCGACGTCCGGGCCATCGACAAGCTGGAAGACAACGCCATCGCAGCGCTCATCCTGATCCTCGCAGGATGGTCGCGGGTGAGCGGGCAGCTCGGGCTCGGAGATGTCGCCGTGGAGGTGGGGGCGCATCTCGGCGTCGAGGATGGGCTCAGCTTCATCAATATCCGGCCGCGAGACGAATACGGGGTCGTCGACACGAAGCTGAAGACAATCACGCGGGAAAACCTCGAGGTGAAGCTCGGCACCCTCGGCCTCGCCCCCCTGGTCGTGCACCTGCGCGAGGTACACGAGCAATACGGGAAAGCTCTCGGGATGGTGCATTCGGTGCCCGCGGAAGAACGCGCGGCCGTGCGCACGCATCTGGACACGCTCACAGATTCGCTGCGGCATTATGTGGCCGCCGTACTGGGCTCCGTGCAACGGAAGAAGCCGGCGACGCAGGAGCTCGCCGACGCGCTCCTGCGGCCCCTCGCGACGTGGCAAGACAATCCGGTGAAGAAGGTGGCCAAGGAGGGCGGCACGGCGGTCGCCGTGGTGTCGCCTGAGACCTCGGGCCGAGATCAGTGACCGTGGCCGTGCTCGTCCTCGTCCGCGTGCTCGTCCTTCTTCACGCCGAGATCCCAGGCGCGTGAAATCGAGAGCTGCGCCATTCCAGGATAATTGAACGCAGCGGCGTCCGTCAGCCGTACGACCCGCGCCCGCACGCTCCCCTCGAGCCGCCACGAGGGAGCAAACGCCCACGTCGCGCCGAGGCCGGCGAGCAGATCGGTACGCGCATTGAACCCTTCGAGGGCATACGCGCCGTTCCAGATCTCCGCGCTCTCGTGGGCGAGATCCACCGTGACATACGGCGTGATCTTGCCTTCGAGCAGCGGCACGCCGAGGCGCAGGCCGCCGAAGACCCGCGTCGGCGCGCGGAAACCCTGGTCATTCTCGTACAGGCTGAACAAACCGAGCGCCGAGGCCGAGATCTCCACGGGATCCGCCGAATACGTGAGCCCCACGCCCACGATCGGCAAAAACGTCCCCGTCCCGAGCTGGATGTGCTCGTGCCATTTCCCTTCGGCGCCGAGCTTGAATGGATCCGGCTCCGTCCGCCCCACGGGAAACGAAAGGCCGAGCCGCGCCGCCGACGAGAGCTTGCCGACGCTGCCCGAGAACCGAGCCATCAACCACGGATCCCCGGGCCCCGCGATCGTCCGATCGTGATGGTGGATATCGTCGGGGACGAGCTTCGGCGTGCCGTCGAGCTCGGAATACGTGGGATGTGTATCCACGACGCGAAAGAGCAAACGCCCCTCGGCCGCGAGCCACGGCGTGATCTGGTACGAGACGTCCGCCGTCACGTCCGTCATCCACAATCCGACGTGGTGGTAATACGGCACGGGCGGCGGCGTGCCGGCGCACGCGGGCCCGAGGTCGGGGCACTCCGCGAGATGCCCCGCCGAACCGGCGAGCCCGGAAGCACCAAGGCGCACCTCGAGCCTCCCAGGCTCGAACGCTCGCACTTCGGACCCGCCGACCGGCAGGTTCGGATTGCTTCAAGCGCCTCAGGCTTCGGCGAAACTCACGACAGGCCACGCCACGGAGAGCGCGACCAGCCAGAGAGCAACGAACCTCATCGAAAGACCTCCACGAGCCGCGCACCTTACCTCAGGAGATCTGACCTGGGAAGCACTGCGTCGAAGGTTTTTCGTGACGGGTAGATGCAGGAGAACCGGACGGGACTCGGGTGCGACGGAGCACGACGATTGCGGGCTCTCCCGACGAGGAAAACCGCGGCGACGATGATACGACGACTCCGAGAGGCGAGCTCATGTCGGCCCCGACGTTCCGGATCGTTCTGTTCCTCAACATTTCATTTCCCCATCAGACCGAGGAGGGGCCTCCGCCCGCGCCGCTCGGGCGTCGGGCCGCCATCCCTCGCATCGACGTACGCCTCTCCGTCGAGGGCTTTTTGCCGTGGCTCTCGAGCAGGGTCATGACCTCGTCCTCCTCGATGGCCCGGAAATCCTCGTAATACTGGCCCACCGCGTAAAGATTCGGATCCTCGACCAGGCAAACCACGAGATCCGCCTCGCTGCGCAGCATGTCCGCCCGCTCCGGCGAAGCCACGGGCGCCGCCAGCACCACCGTCGTCGCTCCGGCCGCCCGCGCCGCGCGGAGGGCCGCCATCGCCGTCGCGCCCGTCGCGATGCCGTCATCCACGACCACCACGGGCCGACCGGCGAGCGAGGGCCTGCTATGCGCCGCGAACAGCGCCTCGCGTCGCCGCGCCTCCGCCGATTGAAGCTCGAGCTCGGCGTCCAGGTACGGTGGGTCCACGCCGAGCACCCGGAGCGCGCGCGGCTCGAGCCAGAACGAGCCGTCGGAAGCGACCGCGCCAATCGCGAGCTCCGGCTGGTGCGGCGCGCGGAGCTTGCGCGCGACGATCACGCCGAGCTCTCCCCCGAGCGCCTCCGCGACGCCCGCCGCGACGACCACGCCGCCTCGCGGAATGCCGAGCACCACCGCCCCCTCGAGCCCCATGCCTTGCAAACGTTGCCCGAGTAGACGGCCTGCCTCTTCCCGATCCTCGAAGTCCATGACGCCCTCCCCGCCGGACACATCGTCCCCGAGGCGGCGCCTGTCATGCATATCTCCTCTCGTTCGTGCTTCTCTGGCAGCCGTCCGGCCCCTATGCTGCGCGGCGATGAGCCATCCCGCATCGGACCCCATTTCCGCTTTCCGCGACGCGCTCGCCCGCGCGGAAGGCCGCGAGACCGACGACCCCACCGCCATGACCCTCGCCACGATCGACGAGGACGGCCGGCCCTCGGCCCGCGTGGTCCTCCTGAAGAGCGTGGACCCGCGAGGTTTTTCCTTTTTCACCAACCTGGAGAGCCGCAAAGGGCGCGCGCTCGCGAAAAACCCGTACGTCGCGCTCTGCATTCACTGGCCCAAGGGCGCCGAGCAGGTGCGCGTCGAGGGCCGCGTCGAGCCCGTCTCCGAGGCCGAGGCCGACGCGTATTTCGCCTCGCGCGTGCGCGGCAGCCAGATTGGCGCCTGGGCCTCCGATCAGAGCCGCCCCCTCGCCTCGCGCGAGGAGCTCGAGGCGCGCGTCGCCGAGATGACGGCCCGCTTCGAGGGCGGCCCCGTCCCGAGGCCCCCGCACTGGAGCGGGTATCGCGTGATCCCCGACCACATCGAATTCTGGTTTGGCAAGGACAGTCGCCTGCACGACCGTTTCGTCTACGTCCGTGAAGGCGAAGGGTGGCGCTGCGAGCGGCTTCACCCCTGAATCGTCCTCTGAACCCCCTTGACGAGCCGCCTCCTCCACGCGACGCGCGAACACGTGGCGCCAGGGAATGACATGCAAGCTGGAGTAAAACGCCTCTTCCTCGCCGTAAACCCGAGCGAGGCTTGCCACGCGCGTATCGCGGAGGCCGTTTCCCGGACGTGCGCGCTCGCCCCGCGGGCCCGATGGGTCCGCATGGACGGGGCCCACGTGACGCTCGTTTTCCTCGGCGCGGTGGACGAGGCGCGCGTGCCCGACGTCGTGGAGAAAGTGCAAGGCGTGGTGGTGCGGCATGCGCCGCTCACGTTGCGTTTCGAGGGCGCGGGGTGCTTTGGCGGGCGAAGGCCGAGGGTCTTGTGGGTCGGGGTCGCGGGCGACGTGCCGGCCTTGGGTCTCGTGCAAAAGGAGCTGACGGAGGCGCTCGCCGAGCTTGGTCACGTGCCAGACGAACGCGTGTTCTCGCCGCACCTCACGCTGGCCCGCGCCGGTTGGGCCGGCGGGGACGTGGGGCTCCTCAGCGCCGCGCGTGCGCTCGTGGACGAGCCGTTCGGCGAGGCTCCGGTGCGGGAGATCGTGCTTTACGAGAGCGTGCTTTCGCCGGGAGGGGCGCGGTACGAAGCCGTCGCGCGGTTCCCTCTCGGAATCGATTTACACGCCTCCGGCCCTCGCGGATAATCGAAGCGGCCCGCGCGGACGTCACCACGCGCGATCCCTCCCCGAAGTCCGCCTTCGCAGAAAGCAAGCCTCATGAACCACGCCAAAATTCAGGTCTTATACCCGGTCACGCAAGGGCGAATCGTGCTCCGGACGGAATTCGACTGGAATCGGTCCGTGGAGCCGACGTACGTGAGCGACGACCGCACCATCTTCGAGTTCTTGATCGAGACCGAGGAGAAATACTTCTACTTCAAGCCGGTCCTCTGTTGCGGCGCAAAAGAGGGCGGGGACGCGGCAACCGTGTGGTCGCAGGGGGACAACTACCTCGCGACCACGCGGGGCACCACGATTCGCCGGTGTTATCCGCACTTTTTCTGCAAACCCCAGGGCACGTTTTCCCCGCTCATCCGCGTGCCGGAGGGGCAGGCGGACGCCAATCACCTCGTGCGTGTCTACATCCCGCCGGGGTACGACGAGAACACGCTGAAG
>JANMGF010001627.1:0-2708 GCA_031374535.1 Polyangium sp. (in: bacteria) | reverse complement strand
TGCCTCGACGCACGGGAGCGGGAGCTGGAGCGGGAGCGGCAGCGGCAGCGGAAGCGGAAGCGCGAGCGCGAGCGCGAGCGCGAGCGCGAGCGCAAGCGGTTAGACGCGGGCGCGGAATGCCAGGCGGTTTCGCGCCAGTTGCAGGCGGGCGTAGGCGGTTTTGAGGGGGATTTTGTGCGCGCGGGCGATTTCGGGCATCGAGCGGCCTTCGAGTTCGTAGGCAATCAGCACGGGGGCGAGCTTTTCGCTCAGCTTGTGGAGGGCTCTCGAAAAGAGACGGGCCGCGTCGATGGCCTGGGTCACCCGCGGAAACACCGCAGGCTCCGGGAGATCGAGGACGAGTTCTTCGGCTCGATG
Source organism: Polyangium sp. (in: bacteria) (assembly GCA_031374535.1). GTDB lineage: Bacteria > Myxococcota_A > Polyangia > Polyangiales > Polyangiaceae > Polyangium. Next base: position 2,351 of record JANMGF010001627.1, on the reverse strand, counting down.
ACGCGCAAGCCTGCGATGGTTCGAGGCGATGTAAAGCGCGACCGTGTAGAGCCAAACCCGCGTTTGTTCGCCCCAAAGGATATGATCACGCCGCCGCCACGCGACCACGAAGACCTCGTGCACGAGGTCGTCCGCGTCCCGAGGAAGGACGCCACGCGAGAGAAGGACGGAGCGGACGAACCCACGGCATTCACGGTAAAACCACGTGAACGAGGACGCCGGGGAAGGAAGGGTTGTAGGTTTCTTGGCGGATTCAAGATGGACGTCTACGTTGCTCACAGCTTGTGAACTCCAGTCCGTTTGGGGTTTGCAGGTCAGACGCCGGTCGGTGTTGAGAGCGCCGGCTGGCGTCGCTTGTTTTGTCTCACAGGTCGGCGGGGAACTCAACCTCAAATTGAGGAGATTGGTTCGTCGCAGGAGAACCCACGATCCGCCGCGAATGGCGGATGGGCATCGTAATGGGGGCTTGGATCCAGGCCGCGCGGGGCGGGCCGCCCGGGGGAAGGACGGCCCGCCCGTGGCTTCACGATGCGCGGCGGTAGACGAGGCGCCCGAGGGTGGCGATGACGTGGTCCATCCGGTCCAGCACCTGCGCATTGACCGTGCCGATAGAACGCATGGCCTGCGCGACACCTCGCGCGCCGATCCACGAGACTCCTGCCCGACGCCCCTTTCGCCGGAACGCTCCCGCTCCCGCTCCCGCCTCCTTTGACTCGCTCGGCGTGGGACCGGTCCCATGCGACCGGGCGAGGACTTACACGGGTCCGCGACATGGCGACGGTGAACGGCTTGCCGCGCTCGCGCGGCAGCGCTACCGCACGCGCGTCAGACGAAGGAGCACCTCGTGGAGATTGAAGGTCGACGTCGGTCCAGCAAGTTCGAGGATCGAGGCAGCGGAGGTCGCGGCGGCGGCGGCGGTCGGCCCATCAACGCCCTTTCCTCGGTCGTACGGCTGCTCGGCTTCAAGGGCACCCTGATCATCGGCGCCGTGGCGGCCGTTGTTTACTTCCTGATGCCTGACGGCGTGAAGCAAACGCTTCTCAACGCGCTGTCGGGCGGCTCTCAAGGCTCGAGCCAGGGCACGGGCCGCGCGTGCCAGGCCTCGCCCACGAACGAAAAGGCCTGCGATTTTTCTCGGGCCGTGCTCGCCTCCACGGAGGACGTGTGGGGGGCCCAGTTTCAACAAGACGCGCTGCCCCGCTACGGCCGTGAGGCGGGCGCCTACGAGGAGCCGACGCTCGTGGTCTTTTCGAACGCCGTTTCGACCGGCGGCTGCGGCAACGCGACCTCGGACGTCGGCCCTTTCTACTGCCCCGCAGACCGCAAGCTGTACATCGACCCGACCTTCTACGAAGTGATGGAGCGACGGCTGAAGGCGCCCGGCGACTTCGCCCAGGCGTACGTGCTCGCGCACGAGGTGGGTCATCACATCCAGAACCTGATCGGCTCGACGAGGCTGAAACCCTCTGGGGAGACCAAGAACCAGGTCTCGGTGCGCGTGGAGTTGCAAGCCGATTGCCTGTCAGGCGTCTGGGGCCACTCTGCCCGTGCCTCCCTGAAAATCACCGAGGAAGACCTCAAAGAGGCCGTCGCCGCGGCTCACGCCATCGGCGACGACGCCCTCGGTCACGAAGACTCCAGCGACCATACCCACGGCAGCAGCGCCCAGCGCATCCGCTGGTTCCGCCGCGGCTTCGACGGCGGCGACGCTCGCCAATGCGACACCTTCGCGGTGTCGAACTACGCGCAGCTTTGACCCACCTTGGGGCAGCCAGAAGCCCTCAGCAGGAGGCTTCTGCCGATACCCATGCCGCACACGCCTTCGAGCCCCCGCCCCCGCTTCCCTCTCCACCTCCGCTCGCACGTTCCCCATCCCGTGGTATGGGACCACTCCGTGAGCGCTACCTGGTTCCTCTACAGCCCCCTCTCGCCCCGCGCGATCTCCGCTCTCGCTGACGAGTACGAGCGTCATCTCGAGGCGTACGTCGACGAACACGTGGACATCATCGATGACGACGAGACCGTCCCCGAGGTCGCGGCCGGCGGCGAGGTCCATCCCGTCCCCGAGCTCCAGGCCGCCTACGCGCGCCTCGCGCTCCCCCTGCCCAAGCCCATCCTCGCGCGGTACCGCGCCTGCAAGTCCGTCATCACCCTCGACCAGGCAGGCGACCTCGAGACAGGCCCTTGCCGCGGCCTCGTCTCCACCTTGCGGTATCTCCTGCCGCGCGCCGGCGAAGGCGCCCTGCTTTTCCCGAACGACGTGCCCCTCGTCCCCGTCGAGGAGATGCTCACCCGGATCGAGAAGAAGCCCGGGCTGCCTGGGTTCGAGGACGATGACGAGGACGACGACG
>JANMGF010001042.1:0-1506 GCA_031374535.1 Polyangium sp. (in: bacteria) | reverse complement strand
GGGTTTCGCCGGGCAAACAGAGGCCCTCGCTCGGGAAGCGGTAGCGGATCTCGGCGAGGGAAAAGCGACAGGCTGAGGCGACCTCGACGGTGCGGCCGATCCAGGCGGGCTCGTCGCGGAAGAGGTTCTGCATGGAGGCGGCGCTGCGCAGGGTGGCCTCGGCGTTCGGGGCGAGGAGGGCGCCGGCCTGATCGAGGGTGGTCTTGTGGCGGATGCACGTGAGGACGTCGGCTAAGGGCTTTCGGCCGCCGTGGTGGAAGAGGGGCCGCGCCGTGGCGAGGACGGGGAGGCCGTACCGCACAGCGGCCTTCGTGGCGGCCTCGAGGCGCGCCGCGTCGCCGCGATCGAGGTGGCGCCAGGTGGCGAGGAAAACACGCTCGGCAAAAGCGTCGCGGAGCGGGCCGAAGAGGGCGTCGGTCGCGAGATCGGGGGTGGCGAGGGGGACGATGGCGAAGAGGCCACGGTGGGCCTTGGCGACGTCCTCGATCGAGATGCCCGCCGTGCCTTTTTCGTGGGTCGCGTGGGCTGTCGTGAGCAGGCGGCAGAGGTTCGAGTACCCCTCGTGATCCTGGGCGAGCAGGACGACGTTTCCTGTGGCGCTCCCCTCGATCGTCAGCTCGGAGCCGACGATGTACGGCTGATCGAGTTTTTTCGCCTCCGCGTGCCCCCGCGCCGCGCCGTAAAGGCCGTCCCGATCGGCAATGGCAATCGCCGACAAACCCAGATCGTGCGCCCGCCGCACCATCTCCTCGGGCTGCGAGGCGCCTTCGAGGAACGAAAAGGCCGACCGCGCGCAGAGCTCGGCGAACGCGGGCGCCTGGACCGGCGGCGGCACGGGCGCGTGGACCTCCGCGGAGGAGCCACCGGGGACGACGGAGAGAGCCGGTCTTCGTCGCATCATTCGCACCAGCCCTGGAGGTACCCTTCCCCGGTCGCCCGGTCCACGAAGACCCACGCGAGGCCGGCCGCGCGGGGCATTGCTTCGGGTTTCGTGCTCGCCGGGCTCCTCGGGCCCGAGGCGCCGGGGACAAGCCAGGCGACCCCGTAATCACGCGAGGCGGCCGAGTTCGTCCACCACGCGACCCCGTCGAGGCGCATCACGAAACGGAGCGACTCGATCGCGTAGAGCCGGTTGTCGACGGCGACGACCGCGCCCTTGGTGATGCGGCCGATCGGGACGGGCGTCGCCAAGAGGCGCGTGGGCAAAGGGAGGTCCCGATCCTCGGCGGCGGCGAGGTCCGGGGCCTTGGCGGGGGAGCGCTTCGGGTCGAGGTCTCGCCTGGGGCTTGGGGCGGAGGACGCCGAAGGCGATCCGGAGCCCCAAATATCACAAGAGACGAGCTTCGAGCGGGCCTCCGGCTTGTGGGCGTCGATCGCCGCGAGGACACCCACGCGATCCTGCCCGATCTCGGCGGAGAGCTCGGCCAAAAGCGCCGGGAGCGCGTCCGGACGAACGGCCTTGTCGCGCGAGAGGTCGATCTGGACACGCCGCGCCTCGACGATCTG
>JANMGF010001032.1:0-4346 GCA_031374535.1 Polyangium sp. (in: bacteria) | reverse complement strand
GAGATCGTCGCGCTCCAGCCCCGGACGCTCGAGTCCCCGCGTCTGCCCTCATGCGAAATCGAGGCTGAAAGGCTGGCTCGAGCTCTGCGGGGAGCCCCGGCACAGCCGGGCGCACATCCTCTGGGCCACCCGTCACCGTGTCAGGCGTCAAGCGGAAGTTAGCAATCGGGCCAAACCCCTTCTGGTACGCGAGACCCACGACGCCCGCCTCGGTCCAGACCACGACATCCCAGTCGCCACATCCGCTGTCGGTCCGCAAGGCTCCTTGATGCACGTCTCCCGTCCAGCTCGAGTAGTCGCAGACGGGATACGCCAGACCGCTCCCCAGTGCTGCGACGAGGCTTTCCACGTAGGCGCGCAGCGCGGCGCGCACGATGGCATCTGGGTCGAAGGCGAGGCGTCCGCGGGGATGGTTGCGTAGGACAATGTGCCTCGCCTAGACCGCGTTTGTCTGGACGTCAACATGCCGGCGTCACGGCGTGTAGGCTTTCGCGGCGTTGACCCGTTGTACCTCCTCGACCGGCGGGTTCTCGTTGGAAAGCCACCCGTTGAGCGCCGCCGAGATGACCGCCGCGTTCTTGTTCGAGTTCGTGCCCCAGTCGCAACTGCGCTGGTCCTTCCTGGGCAGGACATGATTCACCCGCGCGATCGAGCCCGGGTCAAAGGGCCGGGTTTTGCTCTTTGGATCGTGGAGCACGAGCGGCTCCTCGCACTCTGCGGACACTTTCTCGCAGTTCGCGTTGTACACCTCGCAAGGCCACTTGAAGCCCGCGAGATCGGAGTGGATCTCGCCGCCATGCGCTTTGCGGTTGACCTGGAGAATATACTCGTGCTGCAAGAGCGACGTGCCATCGGCGGCAAGCACGCCGCTGTTACAGTTGTTGAACTCGTGCCCCGGTCCGACCGTTGGCGGCTCGGGCAAGTCGCGATACGGCCCGCTCACCTCCACCAGCACCCCGTCGACCTCGACGAGCGGCGTCTGCCTCGGCGCGGGCTCATAGCTGATGACGATGTGGATCGCGGGATCCGACCCAACCTGGCGCGAATCGTTCTCCGTGCCGGCGATACGCTCGCACGCCGGGTAGTTCTTGTCGTAGGGCGCCGCTCCGAAGACCTCTGCGACCCGCACGCCATCGTCGCATGCTTCCTGCGGAGTCTTGTAGAAGCAGTTGAACGTGGGGGTGGGGCCCTCGGACAGGTAACAAGCGCTCCTGAACGCGGCGATGTACTTCTCGCGCAGCGCGAGGTCCATGCTCGGATTGCCCATGAGCGGGATGCGATAACGCATGCACGGATCGGGCATCGTCGCCGCACATGCGGCCTTCGTGTCGGTCGGGGTGTCGGGTGGAGTCGGGCACGAATCGACAGGCCCCGCCCCCGCCCGGAAATTCCTCTTGCTCCCCTCGCCGCTCCCCTTCTACCATCCGTCCCATGCGTTTCCTCGGACCGAAATCCCCGCTCTCCGCGTTCCGCTGGGATCTCATCTACCTATACGCAGGCCTCAACGCGGAAGAGGGGAACCCCGCGATCCAGGCCCTCGCCCCTTCCGTGCTCGATCTCGTCCATCAGCTCCAGACCGAGCGGGGTGTATTCGAGGAGGCCGAGAACCTTTTGGTTGTCGCGTTTGCGCTCCGCGCCCGGCGGGATCGGCAGGTCGACGCCTCGACCCTGGAGATTGGCGGCGTCGCGCGCGCCACGGACAAGGCCATGTATGCGCGCCTGTTCCCGACCGCGAATCCGAGCCAGGTGACGAAGATGGCCCTCGATCGCCAGCTCAAGGAAAACAAGCGAATCGCCACCGAGCTCGGCGCGCTGCCGGACGAGCACCCGCTACGCACCCAGTATGCGGCTGGTCTCGCCGCCGATATCGATGCCCTCGAAAAGTCCGACGGCGCGGTGGATGCCGCCGAGGTAACGCTTTCGCTCGCCCGGTCGAAGGTGCGCCAGATCAAGATCCAGATCGACAAGGCGCGGCTCGACGTCCACGCAAAGCTCCTCCAGGTCCTCGGCGACAAGAAAGCCGCGGACTCATTCTTCCGCCCCAGCGCCAGCGCACCCGGCGAAGCGGAGCCGGAGGGCGATGCGCCCGCCCCGGTGGACGGCGCCGAAGCGTAATTCGGAGGCGAATCGGCACAGGGCGCCTCTTCCCATCGGGAAACGGGGTTGCCAGAGCCTTGGTCCTTTCCTCACGCGGCGCGCGGAGGCCCCGCCCTGGCCTCGGAAGGCCGACCGCGCGGCGTGCAAGTGCCTTTCCACGAACCGTGAACGCCCTCTGCACGGGCGTGCGGGTGCCCCTTCCCGACGTGGGAACGGCCTCCGCGCGGCGTGCAAGTGCCTTTCCACGGGTCCGACCTGACCCTCTCGCGCCGCGCGAGCGCATCACCGACGGCTCGGCGCGCTGGTTTCCCGTCGTGCACGCCCTCGACCTGCTCTTTGCGTGACCCGTTGTCCGCCCCGCGCCGCTCCTCCTTCAAGGCGTCGGCTTCACGTCGGAAGACGAGGCCCCCGTCCGCCTCGCCTACCGCGCCGTGGACGTCGCCGATATCCGCGACGTGAACCTGACCTGGGAGGGATCCGCGTGGAGGGGCCTGCTTCCGATCGGAGACGGCGGCTCGTGGGGGCGTTTGCCGCGTAGCGGATTCATGGGACAATTTTCGGAAGCTGGATCTCCGAATTCATCCGCTCGAAGCGGCCCTGATTTTCTGCGAAAGTCGATTTTTCGGCACATTTCAAGGAGTGGACCCCTTTTCCTCCTGCAGGTGCGCCGCGTGCGAGCAAGATCGACTCTACAAGCGGACCGCTCGTTTCCTTCGAAGGCGCCTCCGACGGATGGGCATCCCGCTGGAGGACGCGCGGGAGCTCGCCCAGCAAGCGTTCGTCATCGCCATCGCGCGCTGGCACGAGGCGCCGACGTCGAGGCGACGCCGCCGGGCCTGGCTCGACGGGATCACCTGGCGGCTCGGCAAGAACTTCCTCCGCCTGCGCCGGCATCGGTACGAAAAGCTCGGGCACCCAAGGTTCACCCGCGTCCCGATCCCCGGAGCCGGCCTGGAAAACCGGACCCACGCCGCGCACCTGCTCCGCGCGGCCTTGGAGGGCATGACGGACGAGGATCACGCTCTGTTCGTGGCCCATTTCGCGGAGGGCGCGACGATCGATGCGCTCTCGCGGCGGCTCGGGATCCCGCGCAAACGTCTCTTCCGCAGGCTCGCGGCGCTCGGGCGCGTCGCGCGGGCCCGCATCGAACGGCTATCGTCCCGGTGAACGCGCGCAGCTCCCCGCGGCGAACGCAACCAGCACGACCCCAACGAACGACCGGACCGACACGGGCGCCGAAGGTAGCAGGATCCCCAAACAAGGGTTGAAAAGCCCGGCGCGCACCCCTTACATCCTCCGGGTCAACGTGGATACCTCACCGCTCGGCGCACCCTACTATCCTACGAACGATTTCGGCCCGCTCATGAAGGGCCTGGTCATCGGGGGATTGGGCATCTTCCACGTCTTCCTCGCGCAGTTCGCCATCGGCGGCGGCGTGCTGATGACCTATTTCGAGTGGGTCTCGGGCAAGGGCAAACTGCCGTCCGCCCGGCAGTTCACGAGCGGCTACTTCCGGCTCCTCGTGCTCGTGAGTTTCGTCATCGGCGCCCTCACCGGCGTCGGCATGTGGTTCACCTCGATCCAGACGAGCCCACGCACGATCGGGCTCATGGTGGACGAGTTTCACTGGGTCTGGGCGACCGAGTGGACGTTCTTCGCGCTCGAGGTGGTCGCGGGATATTGCTTCTACCGCTACGGAGACCGCCTCGACGGGCGCGCGCGCCTCTCGCTCCTCGCGCTCTACACGACCGCGGCGTGGTTCAGCCTGTTCTGGATCAACGGCATCCTCTCGTGGCAACTCACGCCGGGCGCCTGGCTCGAAGGGGGCAATCTCTGGGCCGGCTTCTTCAACCCGACGTTCTGGCCATCGCTCTTTTTCCGCACGTTCGCGGCCATGGCGATCGCGGCCCTCGTGGCGGCGCTGGTCATCAGCGCGACGCCTTCGCTGGATCGGGACGAGCAGAAGTCCCTCCAGCAACGCGCGGCGCACCTGCTCGCGCCCATGGCGCTGATGCCGCTCCTCGGCGCCTGGTATCTCTGGGCCATGCCGCCGGACAGCCGGAGCTGGGTGCTCGGCGGCGCGCCGGCGATGTTCATGTTTTTCGTCATGGGCGCGGGGGCCTCGTTGCTCGTCGGCCTGTATGCGATCTTCGGCCTCCTGGTCGGGCGCCTTTACATCAATGGCGCGACCGCGTCCTTGCTCGTCGTGCTGGGGTTCGCCGCGAGCGCGGGCGGCGAGTTCGTCCGCG
>JANMGF010001030.1:0-1227 GCA_031374535.1 Polyangium sp. (in: bacteria) | reverse complement strand
CTACGAACTTCCGGGATGATGTACTAGGTAGATTCCACTTCGCCCGGACGTCATTCGAGACCATTATTCTCGAACGTCTCCGGTCAATACTACCGAGTGGCAGCTTGCTGGCATGACGGCACCTGCACGACATGGGCGCTCATGTGCACGGCTGAACACGGGTCGGCGCACCCCGTGACCCGCGGCGTGCTGGGTCCCTAAGCGCCCAACGTACGGCTCGTGGCGCGAAGCGCTCGTCCCCGACGCCTGGCACGTCGCTCGGGATCTGGGCAAGTGAGGGCTCGCTCTCCCCCCCGCGACTGATCGTGGGACCTGGGCCGCCGGCTTGGTTCGCTGTGGCCTCACAGTGGCCTCAACCTGCATCTCAAGACGTCTCCAGACGTCTCGCCATGTCGCCTCCCCCTTCCTCGTCAAGCTTCGCAAAAGTGGCTGGAATGATGCTGTTTCCGTCGTTCTTCTCAGGGGTTAAGCAAGGACTACCCCGCTCCCCCTCCATCATTTCCTAAACCGAAGGTCGCAGGTCCGATTCCTGCCGGGGGTGCCAATGATTTCGAGGGGTTAGCGCGTTGCCCCGCGTTGCCCCGGGGCCGTCTGGAAACGCGTTGCCCCACTGTTGCCCCAACCCCCCCGGGTGCCCTCCTCGACCCCGGCGGGTCGCGAGCGGCTCCGGTGAGGTCTCAACCCTTCCGGGTGCGCACCTCGACCGGACGCGGATCGTGGGACGCCCCACCATCGTCCCGTCCGTTGCCCCGCCCCTGCTCCGGCTCGCCGGGCTCCGTTGCCCCGCTGTTGCCCCGCCCCTCGGTCGCCTTCGCGATCCTCCGGGCGGCCTCGGCGAGGTCTTCCTTCAGGTGGTGCACGTAGCCCTGGGTCGTCGACAGGTGCTTGTGCCCCGCCATGCGCTGGACGACGTGCACCGGCACTCCGGCCCTCAACCACGACGTGATCGCGAAGTGCCGCAGCCCGTACACGCTCCAGCTTCCGAGCCCGGCGCGGTCGCGCACGCGCTCGAAGGCTTGCGTCAGCCCGTACTGTCCCCACGGCTTGCCCTGCTTGCTGAGCGCGATTCGCCCATCTCTCGGCCCATGCTCCACGTGCTCGAGGAGCCGCGCGAGCGGGGCCGTGATGGGAATCTCGCGTTGCCCGGTCTTCGGCGTGTGCGTTTCGCCGTAGGAGCGGCCTTCGCGCACGCTGAGAAAGCCGCCTTGCGCCTCGCCGTTTGTCCCG
>JANMGF010001015.1:0-5727 GCA_031374535.1 Polyangium sp. (in: bacteria) | reverse complement strand
GTCCGAGGCGCCGCCGCCCACGTCCGGCTGCAAAGCTTTGGTCGTGACGAGTCGCCCGTCCACCGCGCCCGATTCTTTTCCGGGCCCGTGCGTCATCACGAGCGCGAGGCTCTCGCCCCACGCGGCGACGCCCGTCACGGTCTCCGCGTTGCCTGCGCCTTCGCCCTTCCACGAGGTCCACACGAGGCGTTTGTCGAATTGCGGCGAGGCCACGAGGACGTACCCGCCGCCCGCGTACGCGGGCATCGCGATCTGTCCGTTGATCGTCTTCACGTCGGCCCCCTCGATGCAGCAGGCCGCGCCGCCGCCGACGACGACCGTGCCATCCTCCCGCGCGGCGATCGCGCGGACCCCGGCGCCATTGCCTTTCCCGCTCGAGAGGCGCGGGACGATGTATTGCCCCTTCATCATGGCCCCGTCCTCGGGGTTCAATCGTGCAAAAAAGGCGAGCGGCGCCGAGCCGTTCCAGTTGAAGGGCTCGTTGTATTTGTCGAACGTCACGATCGGCGCGTCCTTGCCGAGATCCTTGGGATCACGGCCGTGCACCGAGCCGCCGCCGTGGCTCTCGCCGCCGTAATAAAGCATGTTGTCGCGCCCGATCGTCACGGCCGTGCCGCGCGTGTCGGGGCCATACCCTGCCGCTTGCTCCGCGGTCCAGTCGTAATCGCGCCATTTCACGTCGCCGGCCGGCGAGTATGCGCGCAGGAAGGGCTGCTGCAGGTTGCCGCTCACCTGGTTCCAGCCAACCACGATGATCGAGGAGGCTGGGCCGTACACCGCGAGATCCTCGACGTATCCGTCGGCCAGCTCGAAGCTCCCGAGCTCGGTCCCGGCCGCGTCGAACGAGGTGATCCGTTTGCCCGCGAGCACGGCGACGAGGCCATTCGATCCCACCGAGACACGTGACGCGGAGGCGACGTCTTTCCTCCAGAGAAGCGTACTCGCCGTGGGATCGAGCAACGCGACGCCGATCCCCTCGCCCGCGATGGCGACGTTGCCCGTGCTCGTATCGAGCCCCATGTCGTTGATTTTCTTGCCGATACGGGCGATGGAGAGGACCGCGCCTCCGGGAGGGCCGAGGCGGATCACCGCGCCTTCGCCGCCGCCTTCGAGGTCCTTGGGGGTGACGCCATCATCGATACCGACGAGCGAGCCCGCGACGAGGACGGAGCCGTCCTTTCCAATCTCGATGGCGCTCGCCGTGTCCGCGCCGGTTCCGCCGAGGTAACTCGCGGTGCAGACGTTGAGGTCATTGCCTTCCGTGAAGGCGCCGCAATCGGCGAGGGAGCCGGGCGGCGGGCCGTCGTCGGGCGGCGGGGGGAGGACGCCGGTTCCGCTCGATCCGCCGTTGCCACCGTTGCCGCCGCTCCCGCCGTCGCCGCATCCGACGAGGAGCACCGCTCCCGAGAGGACCAGGGTGCCGAGGAACAAGGAAAAACGCATGTTTGACTCCGTAAGCGAGGGAAGGAACGTGTCAACGTCGGCGTGGATCCAGAGGGCCCGCCGTGGCATCGTCTCTCCGAATGTACCAGGACGAAGCGCTCCCCCGAAGACCCTTCCTCGGCCTCGAGCTCAGGGCTCGTCCTCCGGCAGAAACGCCCGCCGATGGTCTCGAGGTCGCGCGTGTCGCCGAGGGCGGGTCGGCCGCGCTCGCAGGGGTACGCCCGGGGGATCACCTCGTCTCGCTCGATGACGTCCACGTCTCCGATCCCCGCGCGTTCGTCGCGCTGGTGCGGGCCCTGGTGCCCGGCGCGCCCCTCTGCTTCGAGCTCGTGCGGGACGGCGCGCGTTTGACGTTGCCGGGCGTGGCCAGGCCGCTGCCGATCGAACGTATCGCGGGCGCGGAGGTTCGTCTCGGCCACGTGACCGTGCAGGAATCGTGGAGGCAGCGTACCCTGCTCGCGATTCCCACGTCGGCCGAGCCTCCTTTCACGACGGTGCTTTTTCTTTCGGGTCTCGGCACTGCGTCGTGCGAGCTCACGCAGGATCCGGACGATCCGATGCGCCGGCTCTTCGAGGGACTCGCCGCCGCGGGTATCGCGACGTTACGCGTCGAGCGGAGCGCCGTGGGTGACAGCGAAGGTCCGCCCTGCCAAACCACGCGTTTTTTCGACGAGGTCGACGCCTACCGGGCTGCGCTCGTTTCGCTCGCGAAGGATCCGCTCGTGGGGCGGATCGTCCTCTTTGGCCATAGCATCGGGGGCATGATCGCGCCGATCCTCGCGGGCGAAGGCGCGGATGTCCACGGCGTCGTCGTGTTCGGTACGTCCCCGCTTCGCTGGTGTGATTGTATCGTTCGCGCCACGCGGCGGCAACGCGTGCTCGCGGGGATGGAAGGCGAGGAGCTCGAGGCATACGTCGAGGCGTGGAGCGAGATGCACGCGAGCGTTTGTCGGGAAGGGATGCTCCCGCGGGAGGTATTTTCGCGGCGCCCCGAGCTCGCGTGGCTCGAAGGGACGACGTGTCACGGTGAGACGATGTTCGGGCGGCATGCATCGTTTTTCCAGGAGCTCGAGCGGGTCGATCTCCCGGCGCTCTGGAGGACGACCACCGCGCCCGTGCTCGTGTTGCACGGCAGGTACGACTATGCCGCGGGGCCCGAGGAAGGGCGAAGGATCGCGGACGAGATCGCGGCTGCGTCGCCGGGGCGAGCGCAATTTGTGCTCCTCGAAGGGGTCGGGCACGATATGCGCAGGCACGAGAGCCTCGTATCGAGCTTCAAGAACCCGCGCGCCGGCGTCCCGGACGAGGGCCTCGTCCGCGCGACGCTCGAATGGCTCGGGCACGAGGGGCTCCGGCCCGACTGATCAGCCGATCTCTTCGATCTCGAGGGCCCACGCGGCGCGGTCGAAGGGTTTTCCTTCGGCCGGAGCGACCCGCACGACCCGCTCGCGTTTGCCGATCCTCTGCATTTCGAGGGCGCGGTGATGGCAATACGGGTTGTTTCCCGGCTTGCCGAAGAGCGCCGTGGCCATCCAGGTGCATCCGCCGCGGCACACGTCGCCGTAATAACAGGTGCGGCAATACCCCCAGCGCTCCTCCTCCGTGCGATCACGCATGTGGCGTAATGCCGACGAGCGCTCCCAGACGTCACGCAAGGGCGCGGCGCGAACGTTGCCGCCGACCCACGATTCCGTGGGGAGCGAGGGGCAACCCTTGATGTCGCCGTTCGACTCGATGCCGAGCGTGGAGCGGCCGGCGCTGCACGACTCGGCGTGTTTTTCCGTGGTGTAGCTGCGCAGGAGGTGCTCGAAGGGGCCGTAATACCCGATGTTGTTGCCGGCCAGCATCTTGACGCGCGCGGCGTCGGCGCGCTCCTTGAGCGAGGCGAGGAGCGGGAAGAGCTCGAGCAGATCGTACGGCTGCAAAAGAACGTCGGGCTCGTCGGCGGCGCGGCCGACCGGGACCGTGAGCTGCACCTGCCAGCCGTGGGCGGAGACGTCGAGGATCAAATCGAAGATCGCTGGCAGATCGACGAGGTTCAGGCGATTGATCTGCGTATTGACCGCGACCGGGATCCCTGCGACGCGGCAATTGCGGAGCGCCTCGACGGCCGCCGCGTGGGCGCCTGCGAGTCCCCGCAGCCGGTCGTGCGTGGCCGCCGTCCCGTCGATCGAGACCGCGATGCTTTGCACGCCAGCCTCCTTGGCCTGCCGCGCGCGCTCCGGGGTCATCCCACGGCCGCCCGTGACGAGCGTACTTTGCATGCCCGAGCGACGTATTTCCCGGACAACCTCGATCCATCCCTCGTGAAGGTACACCTCGCCGCCGATGAGGGCGACCTCGCGCACCCCGAGCGCGGCCATCTGCCGGGCGAGATCCTTGGCTTCTTCGGTCGTGAGCTCGTCCGGGCGCGACGCGCCGGCGCGCGAGCCGCAATGCCGGCACGCGAGATCACAGGCCAGCGTCAGCTCCCAGACCGCATAAATGGGGCGGCATTCCCGATCGACCTCGCGGACCTCGCCCGCGAGCGGGAGGTGCTTGCCGCGCGCTTCGCTCGCCATTTGTTCGGCGCGAGGCAAGAGGGGCAGGCTGCGGGGCCGCGACGCCTGCATGACGGCGCGGCGCGCGTCGGGCGCGAGCGGATCGTTCGGGGGGAGGGCGTTTTCCACGAGGAGGTTCCGATTCAGGCGACATCGAGGCCGTCGCCATTCGTTTGCTGACGCGATCCGTCGTCGTCCACCTTCGGATCGACGTTCACGACGTGAAGGTCGTCCGCGTCGCGTACGGTCGTCGGAGAGCCGCAGCCAGCGGTGGCGAAGGTCGCGGCGATCGCGGCGCCGACGAGGTAACGCTGGGCGCGCGAGAGCTCGGGCGCGGGGGCAGGCAGGGGCGAGCCGCCCGATCCGTCGGAGATCGCAAGGCCGCAGAAGGGACAGGAAGCTTCACGCCCGAAGACGTGCCTCTTGCAACCCGGGCAAAGGACCATGGAACGCATGGGCGATGCTCCTCCTCGGGGGAAGAACACCCGAGCGGGCGGCCCCTGTCAATCTCCAGCGAGGGGCAGCCTGCGCCGAGCGCTCTTTTCAGCCTCCCGGCCGAGCGGCACCGCGCCGAGCGGCTCCTCCACGAGCTCGAAGAGGCCGAAGTCGTAGGGCTCCTGCGGGGCGCTCCGCCGCTTTTCGATCCGCTCGCGCAGCCCGCGCTTTTCGAGCTCCTTCACCCGGTGATAACAGAACGGATTGTTCCCGCGCCGCCCGAGCGTACAATGGGTCGTCCACGAGCAGCCGGCGCGGCATTGCGAGGCGTAAACACACGTCCGGCAGAACCCCCAGAGCTCCTCCTCGGTCCGTTCGCGGTTGAAACGCAGCGCCTCCGCGTGCTCCCAGATCTGCTCGAGCGAGAGCGTACGCACGTTGCCGCCCGCGTAGGGGGCCGTGGGGAGCGAGGGGCATCCCTTCACCGTCCCGTCGGATTCGATTCCAATGCCCGAGATACCCGCGTGGCAGCCGCGCCATTGCGTCTCTCGGTCGCCCGGCCTCGATCGTAGCCGGGTCTCATGGGGGCCGTAATAACCGAGGTTGTTGCCCGCCACGACGTCGAAGATCCATCCTTCCCCCTGGGATTCGGCCGCCGCCTCGCGCTGGATCTCCGCGAGCGTGTCGAGGATCGGCACCACGTGCCACGGCTCGACGATCCATTCGGGCCGATCGGCCGCGCGGCCCATGGGCACGGTGAGCTGAACCTGCCACGCGAGCACGCCCCGCGACCGGACATCGGTCGCGATTTCGCGCAAAACGCCCATGTTCAGGCGATTGATCTGCGTATTCACGGTCGTCAGGAGCCCAGCCGCGGCGCCCGCCTCGAGCGCGCGGTTCGCGGCGGCGTGGCTGCCTCGATTGCCGCGGAGCTCGTCGTGAATCGCGGGCGTCCCGTCGATGGAGACCCCGAGCACCGTGAGGCCTGCGTCGCGGAGCTTTCGCGCCCGTTCGAGTGTCATCGCGCGGCCCCCCGTCTGCATGCCGACGCGAAGGCCACGCGACGCGAGGCGATGGACGACCGCGTGGACGTCCTCGCGGAGATAGGCCTCGCCGCCGACGAGCACGACCTCGCGGCAGCCGAGGCGGGCGAGATCGTCGGCGACGGCGAGCACCTCGTCCGTGGAGAGCTCGACGTCGCGCGCGCGGCCTGCGCGAGACCCGCAATGCTGGCAGGGCTGATCGCATTTCATCGTCAGCTCCCAGACGGCGAAGAGCGGGATGGGAACGTGCCCATCCTCGGGCCTGC
>JANMGF010000974.1:0-4327 GCA_031374535.1 Polyangium sp. (in: bacteria) | reverse complement strand
TGCCCGAAGGGGCGTTCGACGCCTCCTGCCACGTGGCAGACGTGCACGAAGGGGCGTTCGGCGTCTCCTGCCACGTGGCAGACTTGTGCGAAGGGGCGTTCTGCACGTTCGGACACGTGGCAGGCGCTCGCGAAGGCGCCTCTGCGCACGCCGGACACGATCAGCCGTCCGTCTTCTTGTCCTTCCGGCGCTTTCGGAACGGCTTGAAGAACCGATCCACCTTCTTCGGGTCGGTGGCGTAGACGCTCGTGAGCTGGCCTTCCAGCTTTTTCTGGACCCGGACGGCAATCCCATCCTGTTCGATCAGCACGTCTGAGGAGGAACAACCCGTTGCAGCGGACGGTCCGCTGCGCGCGCCGCTGAACCTGAGCCCTCCCGCTCCCGCTCAGCGTATTTCCAGCGGCTCCGCAGCGCACACCATGGCGCCGTTCCCCACCTCCCCATACTCATTGCCGCCGGCGCAGACGACGCCACCTGCGCGCGTTCGCCCGCAAAGCACATCGTCCCCCAGCGCGAGCTCCGTGATGTCCTTCATCCCGGGGACATCCTCCAGCACATAGCCGCCGCCCGTCACGGGCGCCTCGCAGGCCACGGTGCCGCTTCGGCGCAGCACACACACATGGCTGATGTTGTCCACGACCGATACGACATCCGACCCGTAACGCGTGATCTGGGTGGGAACAAAGGGGCGTTTGGTCTCGAATTTCGTGGCGCCCCAGGCAAAGACCGCCCCGTCCGGGGTCACGTCGTACATCGAGAACGGTCCAGCGACGAGGGTGCCGCGCGCGCCGAGGTTCGGAACCGTGATCGGATCGTACGAGACCGATCCCATGGCCGGCGAGCTTATCACCCCATTGTAGTTCCAGCCCCAGCAACGCACGCGCCCGGAGCGGTCACGGAAACACGCGTGATTCCCTCCCACGACGAGCTCTTCGGCGTCACGTGCGCGTGTCCGCCGTGGTTCTCCCTGGTAATCCGGTGAAATGGGATAAAGATGCGAGGCGTGCCAACAAGAGATCGTACCGTCTTCGTGCCGGAAGCATTGGGAGGTGGAGCCGCCCACGATATCCACGACGCGCGTGAGCGACGGAACCGGGCGGGGCTCGGGCACGACATTCAAGTAGGACCTGCCATCGAGGAGTCCCCAGCAGGAGACCGTCTTGTCGGCCAGGAGAGCGCAGCAAACCAACGCACCGCAGGCGAGATCCTGCGCGTTCGAGAGGCCACGCACCGGCACCGGGAGCGCGCGATCCCTCTGCGTTCCGTCGCCGAGCTGGCCGTGCGCGTTATCGCCCCAGCAGAGCACGGCCCCATCGTCGCGGAGCGCGCATAACGAATGCTTGTTGGCCGTGAGCTGTCGGACGTTCTCGAGCCCTTTCACCGGCTGGGCGCTCTGGCCACGCCACGGAGCGTAGACCGTGGTCAATGCGTAGGTGCGCCGCTCCGGCTGCGCGCCCCAGCAGAGAAGCCGGCCGTCGCGGGTCACAGCGCATGCTCGCTGGAGCGTGACCGAAAGCGAGACCACGTCACGGAGCCCCGGGACCTCGATCGGTTGATCGGAGGCTCGCGCCGCGGAGTGCGTCGAGGAGGGTTGACCGAGCTGGTTGCAGCCGTTCAGGCCCCAGCAGCGCACGCGCCCGTCGTCACCGAGAGCGCATCCGCCCTGCCGCACCAGCCCGAGCATCTTGGACCCTCGAAAAGAGCCCTCTTGTTGCTCTGCGGAGGTCAGCGACGCGTCGTGGCGGACAGGAGCACAACGCCAATCGCCGCCCTGCCGGAGCTTGGCGCAGAGCCGAGTGCCGTCGGGATCCATGCGAATGTCATCCACAGCGCCCCACGCTTGCGGCAAAGGCCAAGGGGTGGAGCGGTCGTTTCCCCAGGTGGCGCAGTCGGCCGTACCACTCTCGGTGACGAGACACCGGGTGAGACCTCCGCCGCGCAGCTTGGACGCGGCGCCAAGCCTCTCGCGCTCCCGGTGGAGTCGAAACGTGCTCGGACTTTCTTGACCCCAGCACTCGGTGAGGCCCTCCCGGGTGCGCACGCACGCGCGCGCCATTCCGATCTCGAGCGAGGTGATGCCGCTGAGCCCCTGAAGCGCGACCGGCGTGAGCTGACAGGGCTGCGTCGGGCCGCCGCAGGTCTCCCGGGCGATTTGCACCACCCCGAGGGAGTTCGGCCAGCCGCCCCAGCACCATACGGTGCCGTCCCGCTGGAGCGCGCAGGTGCTGTCGCCGAAGGCGTGGATCTCGCGCACGTCCCGCACGCCCACGACGTCGCGGAGCGTGCTGGAAAGCGTTCGATCGCCGGTGCCGAGCTGGCCCTGCGTGTTTTGACCCCAGCAGCGCACACGGCCGTCGGTCATGAGCACGCACCCGTGATCGTGTCCGAGCGTGACGTCGGCGATGATCGAGGGCGGCCCGGGAGCGACGGAAAGACCGTTGCTCGGTGGCGTGCTCGAGGTCGCGGGGGCCGGCGCCGGAGCGCATGCCCACGCGCTCGTGAAGAGCACCGTGGCAAGCAAAAAGCGCCCGGTATTCGTGGGGACGAGCTCCATGAGGGGGATAAACGTTAGATCGGGGCGAGGGGCCGTGTCCAGCGCGCGCCGCCCACGCGACCAGCCCGTCTGTTCCTGTCGCCCGAATTTTACTTGGCGCGACCGATGCGTTTTCGGCGCGGGTACGGTCTACGGGGACAAGGAGACCACGATGACGACGGGTACACGCAAGACGCACGATTTCTGCTGGATCAATTGGATGACCCCGGAGGCCGAGCGCGCGCGCGCGTTTTTCGGTGCGCTCGCGCTGGCCGGGCTCGGCCTGATCGGGCTCGCGGCGTCGCTCTTGCGCCGTCGACTCGGACGAGCGTGAGGGAGAGAAGGGGGTTTTCGCCTCCGCTTCAGGCGCCGGGATGCTCGGGCGGGGTCGGGACGGGGTAGGCGGCGGGCGGGTCCGGGACCGGGTACGCGGCGAGCGGCTCGGGGACCGGGTAAACGGCCGGCGGCTCGGGCGTCGTGTAGGCTGCGGGATCGGCCGGCACGGGATAGGTTTCCGGAGGAATGGGCGCCGCGTAGGGCGCGACGGCCGGCGCTTCGGGGGCACTCGCAATCGGGGGGCGCGGATCCAGCGGGGAAGGCGGGATCGCCGGCGCAGGCGCGATGGCAGGCGGCGGGGGAATGGGCGGCGCTTCCGGGACGACAGGTCCAGGGCCGGCGCCGGCAGGCGGATCGAGCTTCGGAACGGTGACCTCTGGAATCGCCGGCATCGGCGGCACGAAGGCGTCCGGAAGGGAGACGGTGGGAAGGGCCGGAGGGGAGGGGGCCTCGTTCGTCGGGACCGCCGTCTTGGTTTCGTCGCTCATGATCTTGTTTACCACGCTGTCACGAGGCGCGCTCGGGCGCGAGCGGGGCCTTCGCGCGCGCCTTTTTATCGCCCCGCGCGCCCTTCGCCTGGACGAGGGGCCTCGCGGCCCGCACGAGCGCGTCCCTGAGCCAGCGCGCCCCTGGATCCTCGTGGGTCCTCTCGTGCCACATCATGGCCATCACGACCGGCTCGAGATCGAGCTCGGGGGGCGGCTCGAACGTCGTCAGCGGCAGGAGCGCCGTGAACGTCGCGGCCACGTGTCCGAGCATCGTCGTCACGTGATTCGAGCTCGCCACGATGTGCGGCGCGACCAGAAAATGCGGGATGGTCAGGGCCACGCGCCGCGCGAGCCCCTTCTTTGCGAGCGCCCTGTCCACGATCCCTCCCGGCGTGCCCCGCGGCGAAACGAGCACGTGCGAGAGCTCCACGTACGTCCCGAGATCGAGCCGCCCGTGCGCCGTCGGGTGGCCCGCGCGCGCGACGCCCACGAACGTGTCCCGGAAGAGCGCCACGCGCCGCACGTCCGGCGGCTGCGCTTCGGCGTCGAAGCGCCCCACGGCCACGTCGGCGTCCCCATCACGTAACATCTCGGACGCCGGGCGCTCCCCGATCGGCAAGATGTGCACCGTGATCCCCGGCGCCTCGCGCGAAAGGATCTCTTCCAGCGCAGGCAGGAGGACGAGCAGCACGTAGTCTGTCGCCGAGAAACGGAGCAAACGCCGGCTCGTCGCCGGATCGAACGCGGGCAGCGGCGCGAGCAGCACCCCGAGCTCCTCCACCACGGCCGCCACGCGCGGCGCGAGCGCCTCGGCCCGCGGCGTGAGCGCCATCGCGCGCCCCACGCGTACGAGCAGCGGATCCCCGAGCTTCTCCCGGAGCCGCGCGAGCGTGTGGCTCATCGCCGGCTGGCTGAGCCCGATCCGCTTCGCGGCCTCCGTGACGCTGCGCTCCCGGAGCAGGGCGTCGAG
>JANMGF010000927.1:0-4525 GCA_031374535.1 Polyangium sp. (in: bacteria) | reverse complement strand
CGTTGCAGTCGTCGTCCTGGCCGTTGCACGTCACGGTCTTCGGCGCGATCTCACCGACGCAGATCGGCGCGCCACCCTGCTGGCATTGCAGAACGCCGAACTGGCAAGGACCGAGGTCCGTCAGGCCGCACTGCGAACCGACGTCGACCGGCATGTCGTCGATCGCGCCGTTGCAGTTGTCGTCCTGCCCGTTGCAGAGCTCGGCCGTGGGGTTCACCGAGCCCACGCAGACGAGCTGGCCGTTCTGACACTGCTCCTTGCCGAACGCGCACGGGAAGATGTTGCTCAGGCCGCAGGCGTTGCCGACGCCCATGGGGGTGTCGTCGACCTGGCCGTCACAGTCGTCGTCGAGGTTGTTGCAGATCTCCTGGATCTGCCCCTCGACGACCACGTTCGCGCCCGTGCAGACGACCTTGTTCCCGACGCAGGCCGTCTTGCCCGCGGCCCCGAGGAGGCCGCAGACGCCGTCCGGATCGCCGAAGCAGTTCTTGCCGATCTGCGGGTCCATCGAGAGGTCGTCGGCCTCGTCGATCTTGCCGTCGCAGTCGTTGTCGAGGCTGTCGCCGCAACGCTCGACGCCGCCGTTCGACGGGGTGCACTGGTACTCGCAGCCCGTCGCGACGGAGTTGTCGAGGTCGTACCAGCCGACGTCACACTGCTTGATCTCGCACTGCGTGTTCGCCGGGGTGCACGCCTCGCCGGCGCCCGCGGTCGTGGAGCACTCCGACGTCCCGTTGATGACGACGCAGTTGTTGCCGCACTTGCCGCAGTCCGTCGTGCTCGTGCAGAGGTCGACGTCCTCGTCCTTCACGCCGTCGCAGTCGTCGTCCTTGTTGTTGCACGACGCGTCGTCCGGCGTGTTCTGGATGCAGTAGTACTCGCAGGCTTTGTCGCCATCGAGGTCGTAGTAGCCGGACACGCAGGTGCCCGTGCACGTCCCCGGCACGGTGCCCGGGTTGGGGCTCGGCACGCACGTGATGCTCGCCGGATCGTTGTTGAGCAGGAGCGCGAAGCAGTTGTTGCTACACGTGCCGCACGTCGTCTTGTTCTCGAAGTTGATGTTCGGACCATCGTCGACGACGCCGTTGCAGTCGTTGTCGAGGGTGTCGCAGATCTCGATGCCGCCGTTGGTCTGGACGCACGGACCCGCGTCGCCGGAGCCGCCCGAGCCCGGGCCGCCGTCGGTGCCGCAGAACGGAAAGCAGGCCTCGCCTCCTTCGCCGCCCTGACCGCCGGCGCCGCCCGCGCCCGAGCCCGAAGCGGATCCCGTTTGCGAGTCACCGGGGCAATTGTCGAAGCAGAACGCGCTTGTATCGCACCCCGTGGCCCCGAGCGCCGAGAGCGCCGAGACCACGAGGGCCGAGAGGACGACCCCGAAGGGCTTACCGATCGAGCTCATCGCGACACCTCCGTAACGCCGCGACGCCCGGACGATCGCCGGAGTGCGATGCCAAGCGCCAGAGCCGCGAGCGCCAGCGCGAAGCCACTGTTCCGATCCTGCCCACCGACGTCGCAAGCGCATCCGCCGCCGCCCGTTGGGAGGCCCCAGACGCCGTCGTCCGCAGGCGCGCCGCCTGCGCCCGTGCCCGTGGTCGACGTCGGGTTGCCGCCGCCCACACCACCGCCCGCGCCACCCGCGCCACCCGCGCCGCCGTTGCCGCCGGCGCCGCCGCTGCCGCCCTGGCCCATCAAGCAATCACCGTCCTTGCAAACCTGGCCGCTCGGGCAGAGCACGCCCTCGCAGGGATCATTGCCGCAAGCGCCGGTCACCGGGTCGCAGGTCGAGCCGTCCGGGCAGGCCGGCGACGCGCACTTGTTGTCGACGCACGCCGGCGGCATCTGCGAGAGGTCGCAGACCTGCGCGCCGACGCAGGCCGGTTCGCAGCCCGCGACGCACTGGCCGTTCTCGCAGACCTCACCCGCCTTGCACGTCTTGTCCGCGCAGGACTCGATGCACACGAAGCCGGTGAAGGTCTCGTTCGGCTTGCAGACCTGGCCCGTGGGGCAGCTGTCCGGCAAGCACGGGTTGTCCACGCAGGAGCCGGCGTTGCACACCTTGGTGCAGCCGACGCAGGGCGCGTTGAAGCAGTTGTTCTGCACGCACTTGCCTGCCGTGGCGCCGTAGTTCGAGCAGACCTCGCCCGCGCCGCACGTCACGCCGTCGCAAGGATCCTTGCAGCCGGCGAGGCCCTTGCAGATGCAGACCGGAGGCGCGACGCAGTTCGCGTCCTCAGGCGTACCCGCGGGCGCGCAGATGACCGTGCCCGCCGCGTCCTTGACCGTCTTCGTCGAGCAGTCGCCGCAGTTGTTGGCGATGCAGAAGTTGCCGAGAGGCTCGCCGGTCTGGCTGTTGGTGACCTCCTCGCAAAGCTGGCCCGGCGGGCACGGGAACTCGCCGCCCTGGCAAGGCGTCGCGCAGGTGCACGCGCTGCCGCTCTTCACGCACGAGTTACCGGGCGCGCAGATCTGCGGGCCGTTCGGGTCCTGCTCGTCGCTCACGCCGTCGCAGTCGTTGTCCTCGCAGTCGCAGGCCTCGTCCGTTTGTCCCTGACCACCGAGGCAAGCGAAGATGCCGTTGAGGCAAGCCCACTGGCCTTGCTGGCAGGCGCCCGTGTCGACGCCGCACGCGCCGCCGATGGTCTGCGTCATGTCGATCGGGTTCGACGTGCCATCGATGCCGTCGGGCGCGGGGCCCGCCTCGTCGATGGAGCCGTCGCAGTCGTCGTCGACGCTGTTGCAGATCTCGGGCTGCGGACCGACGCCGCCGATGCACGTCTCGCCGCCCATGCCGTCGCACTGCAAGGTGCCTGGCTGGCAGGCGCCCTTGTCGCGCGGTCCCGGGTAGAGCGTCGTGTCGTACGTCGGCGTGCACGAGCCGCCGACCACGATGCCGTTGTCGACCGTGCCGTCGCAGTCGTCGTCGAGCCCGTTGCACTGCTCGGGCGACGGGGGAACGTCGTTGACGCAGTCGAGGATGCCCGCCGCGCAGTCGATCACGCCCGGCTGGCACTGGCCGACGCTGCTGCCGCAGGCGTTGCCCTCGCCCATGAACGAGCCGTCGTCGATGGCGCCGTCGCAGTTGTTGTCGAGGCCGTCGCAGGCCTCGGCCTGCGGGCCGTTCACGTTCACGCAGGCCCAGCCGAGCGCGCCCTGGCAGGCCAGCGAGCCCTTGTTGCAGGGCGGCGCGAGCATGCCGTTGTCGGCGCAGGACGCGCCGGGCGGCGGACACCAGGTGAGGTTCTCGTGCTGGCAGCAGTTGCCCACGACATCCCAGCAGCCGTTTTGCCCGGCGACGGGCGCGTCGAAGAGCGGCGCGTCGTCGATCTTGCCGTCGCAGTCGTTGTCCACGCCGTCGCAGACCTCGGCCTGGGCCTGGATGCCACCCTGGCAAACGATCGCGCCGTTCACGCACGCAGTTTGTCCGAGGGAGCAAGGCGGCTGGTTGATGCCGCACGGCTTCGCGAGACCACCGACGTTGTCGTCGATGACGCCGTCGCAGTCGTTGTCCTTGCCGTCGCAGATCTCGGTCGAGGGACCGACCTGCCCGACGCACTGGATGCCGTTCGGCCCGCACTGCTGGACGCCCGCGACGCACTCGCCGGTGTCCGAGCCGCAGGGCCCGCCCGTGCCGGGCACGTCGTCGATCATGCCGTCGCAGTCGTTGTCCGCGCTGTCGCACTGCTCCGTCTGCGGGCCGACCGGACCCTGGCAGGCCCAGGCGCCGCTCGCGCAGACGAGCGTGCCGCGGTTGCAGGGCGACGTCAGCGTGCCGTTGCCGTTGCAGGAGCCGCCGGGGGGCGGACACCAGTTGAGGTTCTTGAAGGAGCAGCAATTGCCGGCGTTCTGCCAGCAGCCGCTCTGCCCCGCGAGCGGGCCGTCGGCGAGCGGCGCCTCGTCCACGATGCCGTTGCAGTTGTTGTCGACGGCGTCGCACACCTCGGGCTGCGGGCCCGTGCCGCCCTGGCAAACCAGCGCCCCGTTCACGCAGGCGAGCGTGCCCGGCGTACACGGCGGCAGCGCCTGGCCACACGAGGTACCCACGCCCACGGCTTGCTCATCCACCTGGCCGTCGCAGTCGTTGTCGATGCCGTCGCAGACCTCGGCCGACGGACCCACGAAGCCCGTACACGTGTTGCTTCCGCACGGCTTCGAGCCCTGCTTGCACTGGCTGTTGCCGCCGTACACGAGCCCGCCCGGCGTCCCCACCGGCACGCACGCCGTCGGCGCGACCCCGTCGTCCACGATGCCGTCGCAGTCGTTGTCGATGGTGTCGCAGGTCTCGGTGATCGGGTTGTTCGCGCAGGCCTCGAGGCCGCCGCCGGAGACACACTGCCCGGGCTGCGGCACCGGCTGCGCGGGCTTGCAGGCCTGCGTGCCCACGCAGTTCGCCGGGCTCGCCTGGCCACACGGGACCGCGGGGATGTTGTCGTCCGCGATGCCGTCGCAGTCGTTGTCACACCCGTCGCAGACCTCCGGCGAGGGCACGCAGTTCGGACAAACACCCTCGTCGGAGAGGCCGTCGCAG
>JANMGF010000895.1:0-9379 GCA_031374535.1 Polyangium sp. (in: bacteria) | reverse complement strand
GAAGCTCGGCCGCACGATCACTGGATACCCGAGCGGCTCGCCCCACGGCCCCGCCCTCTCCGCCAGCGCGCGCGCCTCTTCCACGCTTTTCACGTGACCGGAGCGTGGACACGCGAGCCCGATGCGCTCCATCGCCTCCTTGAACAACGCGCGATCCTCCGCCTTGCGGATCGCCGTGGGGCTCGCCCCGATGAGCTCGATCCCCAAGCGCGCCAGCACGCCTTGCGCGTCGAGCGCGAGCGCCAGGTTCAAGGCGGTTTGACCCCCAAGCGTCGGCAGGATCGCGTCCGGCCGATCGTGCTCGAGGATCGCCGTCAACGTGGGCACGTCGAGCGGCTCGACGTAGGTACGAAAGGCGAGCTCCGGGTCCGTCATGATCGTCGCCGGGTTCGAGTTGACGAGGATCACCTCGTACCCCTCCGCGGCGAGCGCTTTCGCGCCCTGCGTGCCCGAGTAGTCGAACTCGCACGCTTGACCGATGATGATGGGACCGGAGCCGATCAGCAGGATCTTCTTCAGATCGTCACGACGCGGCATCGGGCGGGCGGGTTAGCACCTCCACGCCACACCGTCGATGGATGCGCGCTTCGCTGCTCAGAAATCCAGGCTGGCCACGAAGACATCCTGGAAATCGTCACGCGTCGCGAGTTCCACGTGCCGAATGCGCGACCGGACATCCGCGAGCCTCGCCCGCGCCGCTCCCGGATCCCGCGCGAACACCGTCGCGCCCTCGAGCGAAGCGTTCCCCACGGCGAGGACCGCCGAAGGATCCACGTCCGGCAACATCCCGAGACGGATCGCCACGTCGTGACGCAGGTGCGTCCCGAACGCCCCCGCCACCGCGACAAGCGCGAGGTCTTTGTCTCGAATGCCTGCCGCGCGACACAGGATCTTCGTCGCGGCCCGCAGCGCCCCCTTTGCGAGCTGAAGCTCGCGGATGTCCATCTGCAGAAGATCCACACCTCGCGCGAGCGTGATCCGATCCGCGCCCGACGCGATCGCTCCATCCTTCGTGACGATCCCTGCGCGCACGAGCTCTCCGAGCACCTCGAGCAGCCCCGTCCCGCAGATCCCCTTCGCCTTCACCGTCCCGATCGTCGTCGCGCGGATCGCGCCGTCATCACGCACCTCGACCCGCACGATCGCGCCCTTCTCCGCGCGCATCCCCACCGAGATGTTCCCGCCCTCGAACGCGGGCCCCGCGGGCGTCGACGCCGCGTACAGCGAGCCCTCGTGCGCGAGGACGAGCTCCGTGTTCGTCCCGATGTCGATCAACATGCGTGGAGGTCCCGCGCGGTCGAGCTCCGTCGCCAGCACCGCCGCGGCCGTGTCCCCACCGACGAACGATCCGAGCAGCGGGAACGTCGTCAAACTCTCCCCGGACAAACCAAGCTCCGAGGCCGGTCCGGTCCGCTCGTCGTGGAACGGCGGCGTGTACGGCGCTTCCGCCAGGCTCGTCACGTCCGCGCCCCAGAGGAGCGCCGTCATCGCGCTGTTCGCCGCCACGACCCATCGCCGGATCACGCCGTCTTCCTGAAAGATCCGCCCTCGCGCGGAGCCTTCGAGCATCCGCAACGTCTCGCGCGCGTCCTCCGTCAGCTCATCGCGCGCCGCGTTTCCTTGCAGCGCGTGCGTCAACCGCGTCATCACGTCGTGCCCGCGACGCACCTGTCGGTTCAGCACGCTCGCCTCGCCGAGCACTTCACCCGTCGACGGATCGATCGTCCGGAGCTGCACGCTCGTCGATCCGAGATCCACCGCTGCATCCACGATCTTCGGCAGCTCGCCCGTCGCGAGCCTCGTCACGGTCGGCGCCGCGCGCAGATCGAAACGACTCTGCACCTCCACCGTCACCGGCGTCCGCGGCCGGATCCGACACGAGAGCCGCAGCCCCTCGCGGAGCATGCCCTCGCTGAGCACCGCTCGATCCTCCTCGGTCGGCGGCGCGTTCCCCGCGAGCAGACGAACGAGGCATTTGCCGCAGGAACCGCGCCCGCCGCAGGGCGCGTTGATGGCGATTCCCCGGGAATGGGCGATCTCCAGCAAGGAATGTCCGGCATGGAAGCTCACCGTCGTTCGGACGGGAGTTCCATCGGTGGACGGCTCTTCGAAGGTGGCGCGGACGAGCATGGGGCGCGAGGCTAGCTCTTGGGGACCGTCCCGGCCTTGACAACCCCCTCACCCCTCCGCCATAAAGCTCGCCCCGCCGCATCTGCCTTGGTTTCGAACGGCGCTCCGACGGTCGGAGCGAGGCCAGGCAGAGCGCACCCCTTACGGGAGCGAGAAGGCATCCATGCCGAAGATGAAGACGAACCGAGCCGCTGCGAAGCGATTTCGCGTGACGGGCACGGGCAAGATCCGCCGCAGCAAGGGCGGCTTGAACCACTGCATGCAGGAGAAGAGCAGGAAGCGCTGCCGCCGTCTCCGCCAGAACGACACCGTCAGTTCGGCGATGGAGGGGCGTGTGAAGCTCCTTCTCCCCTACGGTTGACCCCGAGCACAAGAGGAGCGCCCAATGCCGAGAGTCAAGCGTGGGTTCAAAGCCCGTCGTCGTCGTAACCGCGTCCTGAACCTGACCGAGGGATATTTCCTTGGCAGGAAAAACCGTTACCGCCAAGCCGTCGAAGTCCTGCGCCACGCGTGGGAGTACGGCTACATCAGCCGCAAGCTGAAGAAGCGGGACTTCCGCCGCCTCTGGATCGTCCGCATCAACGCGGGTGCTCGTCTGAATGGCACGACGTACTCCCGCCTCATGAGCGCGCTCAAGAAGGCGAACGTCGGGCTCGATCGGAAGGTCCTGTCCGAGATTGCCATCCACGATCCGGCGTCGTTCGGCGCGGTCGTCAAGCTCGCCGGCGCGAGCCGCTAGCCTGGAGGACGGGGCGTGAGCGCCGCGGATCCGGTCCAGGCGATCGAGGAGGGCCTGTCAGCGCTCGGCACGCGGTACCGCGACGCGTTCGCGGCCGCGACGAGCGAGCAGGCCCTTCGCCTCGAGCACGCCCGCGTCCTGGGTAAGAAGGGCGAGCTCACGGCCGTCCTCGCCCTGATGCGCCACGTCCCGCCCGACCAGAAAGCCAGCGCTGGCAGTCGGGTCAACGCCTTCAAGGAAGAGGTCGAGACTTCCTTCGAGGCGCGCCTCCACGCGATCGCCCGCGCAGCTCGCGAGGTCGAGCTTCGCGGACTCCCCTACGATCTCAGCCTTCCCGGTCGCCTCGAGCTTGGCCGCGGGCATTTCCATCCCATCGCGCAGGTCCGCGACGAGCTGCTCGCGATCTTCCGCGACCTTGGCTTCGTCGCCGAGGCCGGGCCCGAGATCGAGCTCGAAGAAAACAACTTCACGAAGCTCGGGTTCCCGCCGGATCACCCGGCGACGGACATGCAGGACAGCTTCTGGCTCGGGCCGGGAACGCTCCTGCGTACGCACACGACCACGGTCCAGCCGCGCGAGTTTTTCCTCCGCAAGCCGCCGCTCGCCGTCGTGATGACGGGCGCCGTCTACCGCCGCGACGACGACGTCACGCACTCTCCGATGTTCCACCAGATCGACGGCTTCCTGGTCGACGAGAAGGTGAGCTTCGCGGAGCTCAAGGGCGTCATCACGGCCTTCATCGAGCGCCTCTACGGCCCCGGACTTCCGGTCCGCTTCCGGCCGAGCTACTTCCCCTTCGTCGAGCCTGGCGCCGAGGTCGATTGCGGCTGCGTCTTCTGCCTGCGCCCCGACGGGACGTACGCCGGATGCCGCGTCTGCAAGCACACGGGATGGCTCGAGGTGCTCGGCTGCGGGATGATCCACCCTGACGTCTTCCGTCACTGCGGCCTCGATCCCGAGCGGTACACCGGCTTCGCCTTCGGCCTCGGCCTCGAGCGCCTCGCGATGCTCCGCTACGGCATCCCGAACATCCGCTTGCTCTTCGAGAGCGACCCGCGCTTCTTGTCTCAGTTCTGAGCCGAGATCGGCACGCGGATCGAATCGGCCCGAACGTCCACGTCCACGGCCCCCTCCCCGAACGAGATCACATGATCCGCGATCCGGAGCGGCGCGGGTCGATGCGTCACGATCAGGATCGTCCGCGCGCCCCGTTGCGTTGAGAGCGCTGCGAGCACCCGCTCCTCGGCCTCGGCATCGAGCCCCGACGTCGGCTCGTCCAGCAAAAGCACCGGCTGGTGACTCGCCACCGCGCGCGCGATCGACACGAGCTGCCGCTCCCCGCCCGAAAGCTCATGCCCTCCTGCCACGATCCGCGCCCCGCCCCGCGCCTCTGCGAGCGCGAGCCCCCCGACCTCGGCGAGCGCCCTCTGGATCTCCGCCTTCGGCGCATTCTCTGCCCCGAGCCCGACATTCTCCTCGATCGTCCCCGAGACGATCGCCGCCTCCTGCGGCACCCACGCGAACGGCCGTTCGTCCGGACCGACCCCCGCGCGCGTGAGATCCTCCCCGTCGTAAAGCAAAATCCCTTCCGTCGCGGGCACGAGCCCCAAGAGCCCCCGCAGCAGCGTCGTTTTCCCGCTCCCCGTCGGCCCCACGATCGCCACGATCCGCCCTGGTTCGGCGGTGAACCGGACGGACCTCCCCATCGCTCCGCCCACGGCGAAACGCAGCCCTTCCACCTCGAGCCGCGCCAGCCGGAACCGACTGCGCGCGCTGTGCACACTCCCGGACGCCTCGAGCGCCGCCTCAGCGTCTACGGCCTGCACGCCTGCTTCCAATGCCGCCAGCGACGCGGCCCCCCGCTCGATCGCCGTGCGCGCATCCCCGAGATCTCGCAAAGGTCGATAAGTAAGAAAAAATACCGCGACGAATGCCACGAACGACCCCTGACCGAGCGGCGGATGCGATCTCTCGATCCACGCCACGAGGCCGAGCAAGGCGGCCGCCGCGAGCACTTCATTGGCCCCGGAAAGCGCACTTCTCGTCGCTTCGGCCTGGGCTGCGACGCGTCCTGCTTCGTCCCCCGCCCGTCCGAGCGCTGCGTGGACCCGCCGGGCCGCGCCATACGTCCGCCATAGATCCAGATGCCGTACCAGCTCGTCTACAGCCGAATGCAGCTCCTCCGCGAGGGCCCTCGACCGCGCGTGATGCACCCGGACGAACCGGCGTGCGAAGGCCAGGATCAACGCGAACGGAGCGAGCAACGCCATCGCTGCGAACGCGAGCCGCGAGGACAGGAAAAGCAGCGCAACTGCGAGGGGAACGAGGTGCGCGATCGCACGTGCGGCCGCGAGAACCCCCTCGTCAACCCCCCGCTCGACGTCGCGGATACGCACGGTGATCGCGGCGTGAGAGGCAGCGGCCGCGCTCGGCGATTGTCCCTGCACGACGATCGCGGCGGTAATCGTACGCCGAATTGCGTTTCCGGCCTGAAAGACAACCCGCTTCTGGCCGTAGATGGAGAAGGTGCTGGCTGCAGTCTTTACAAGGCACGCCCCGAGGCCGACAGAAGCCAGAAAAATCGGATGATGCAGGGGGTCGCGGGGGTCGACAAGGACGCCGAAGGAAGCAAGTTGCCTACCCGTCAGCGCTTGACCGAGAAGGCCAGCGCACGAAGCCACGATTCCGTGGGCTATCGCCTGCAGCAGGGTGGCCCCAGAAAACATCCAACAGTTTCGCCGGTCCCGGCGGAGCTCCTGGACAACACGCAGTGCGAAGGACCGACTGGACGTCTGCGCCGTCGGTATCATCGACCACAACGGAGCACGGAAAGCATGGGAGCACACCGCCATCGAGGCAGCCCGTCGCTCACCGCCTCGCATGACGGGGAGACGCCCTCCCTGCATGCCTCGTCCGCTTCCTCGGAGCCTGCTCCTAGCATACCGACCGGCTCCGGTCCCGAACCCGGACCGGGAAATTCGGGAACACACACCGATGACGGCATGAAATTTGCAGAATTCGTCGAGAAGACGAGCGATCCAGTCTCCAGCATTGCATCCGTGAACGGCGGCTCGAGCCCGCTGATTTCTTCTCGGAGAGGATCCACCGGAATCAAACCGCACAATCCCCCGTTCAGCCCCCCATCGGGCAGCGGGTCCAAGGCAGATATGGCGAGCTTCGAAACCCCCCCGACGAGCCCGGACCGATCCCTCCTTGACCCGGCCGAGAGCTTCCACTCTCGAAAGGGTGATTCCGAAGAAGTGAACGAAAAACCCTCCACCGCAACGAAGAGCAAGATGAGCACGTCGACCGCCCGCCGCCCCGATGCCAACCGCCCCTCCACCAAGGCCGCGATGACGGGCTCCACGACGCGCATCGCGGCGGCCGTCAAACCCGCCCGGGGAAGTGCGCCCGGTCGCCGCGGAGCTGCCCCGGCCATGCCCGGTGGCGCGAACGCTCGCCCGGTTCGCCGCGGCGGCACCCTCGAGCGCCGGCCGAAGGGCCAGGAGGCCGAGCAAAACCCGGCGCCGGTCGAGGACGAGGCCCTGATGGACGACGGCACGCCGCGCCCGAAGGCCACCGCGCCGCTCGCCAAAGAGCCGCTCGCCGCCTCCGACATCGACATCGGCATGCTCGACGAGGAAGGCTCTGCGGAAGAGGCGGCTGCCATCCGGCCGCGTCCGGAGATGCTGGAGCCGGAGCCCACGGCCGCCGAGTTCATCGACCTCGACTTCACCCCGCTGAGCCGGCCGGATTCTCCCCGGACCAACACCGACCGCGAGCTGAAGGACATCGAGGAGGGCGGCGGCGACTCCATGCTCGCGCGGTATTTCCGCGACATGGCGCTGCACCCCGTCATGGGCCCCGAGGAGGAGCTCGAGACCGCGCGTACCGTCGAGCGCACCGAGATCGATCACTGGGTCGCGTTGCTCTCGTACCTGCCCGCGGCCGAGTTCGTGCTCGACGCGCTCGCCGAGGACGTGGCAAAGGCGGGCGAGGACGAGGTGAAGGCGCCGCAGGTCGGCGAGCTGCAGAAGCTCGTGAAGATCGCGAAAAAGCAGAAGTACAAGCTCGCGCCCGAGCACGAGAAGTTGTGGGCTCAGTTCTCGAACGAGCTCGCGACCGTGATCCGCCTGCCGGACTCCGACCGCCTCTGGATGTCGCGCGCCAGCACGATCGCTCGTGATCTCGTGCGCGAGCCGGACTTCGAGGAGGACACGATCGCCGACACGGAGGAGGGCGCGCCGATTCGCCCGCCGCGTCCGACGTTGCCGATGTCGACGGCGTACAAGCGGTACCTCGATCGGGTCGAGAAGACGTTCCAGGCCCAGCACGACGCGAAAAACCGGTTCGTCAAGGCGAACCTCCGCCTCGTGGTGTCGATCGCGCGCCGTTACAACCGCGGCCGGTTGCCCCTCATCGACCTCATCCAGGAGGGCAATATCGGCCTCATGAAGGCGGTCGAGCGCTTCGATCACAACCGCGGCTACCGCTTCTCGACGTACGCGTCGTGGTGGATCCGGCACGCGATCAGCCGCGCCCTCGCCGACAAGGGCCGCGCGGTGCGCATCCCGGTGCACATGCTCGACACATACAACCGCGTCGCCCGCGCGACCCAGGCGATCATCGCGCGCACGGGTCACGAGCCGACGATCGAGGAGCTCGAGAAGGAGACCGGCGTCCCGCGCGAGAAGCTCGACAAGGTGAAGGACTTCTACGCCGAGACCCCGTTCTCCCTCGATCGCCCGGTCGGCGACGAGGATGGGCGCAAGTTCATCGACTTCCTGCAGGAGGAGAACGCCCTCTCGCCGTTCGATCACCTGGCCAACCGCAAGTGGAGCGACGAGGTTCGTCGGCTTCTCACCACGCTGACGCCCATCGAGTCGCGCATCATCCGCTGGCGCTTCGGCCTCGACGACGAGGACGAGCTCACGCTGAAGGAGATCGGCGACAAGTACAACCTGTCGCGTGAGCGCATCCGCCAGCTCCAGGAGCAGGCGCTCGTGAAGATCCGCAAGCAGATGCGCGACTACTACTGATCGCGAAAGGAGCGCTTGGCGCTCGAACGAAGGCCACGCGGAAAAACTCCGCGTGGCCTTCGGCTTTTCAGGGGCCATGACATCGGTGTCATGGAGGCACGAGCACGCCGTGCGCGATCTGAGCAGGCTCTGCTCTCGTGGTCCGGGCTCAGCGATCCTTCCAGAGGGCGCGCGCGGCTGCGTCGACGATCTTGTCGATCCCGCCTCGCGCGAGGCCGACCTTGTCCGGGATCCCGTTCACGTAGATGGAGAACGCGAGCGGCGCGCGGCCCGGGGGCGCGAGCACGTAACCGGACAGCGCCGCGACCGCGTTCAGGGTGCCCGTCTTCGCGCGGACGATGCCGCGATCGCCGAGTCCACGGAAACGACCGCGGAGCGTGCCGTCGACGCCGCCAACGGCCAGATGCCCGAGGAACTCGGGGCTGATGGACACGTCGCGATACGCAGCGCGAAGGAGCGAGGTGGTGGCGAAGGGCGTGGCGCGGTTCGCGTCGAAGAGGCCCGATCCGTTTTTCACGACCGTCCCCTCCTCGAGCGCGCCGGCGTCCTTCAGATACGCGGTGACGACCTCCGCCGCGGCCTCAGCCGTACCCGGGCGGCCCTTCTTTTCGGCGCCGATCGTCTTGAAGATCATCTCGGCGTAGAAGTTGTCGCTGTCTTTGCCGAGCAGCGCGACGAGCTCGCCGAGCGGGCGGGATCGGTGGGAAGCGAGCAGGCGCTTCTCCTTGGCTCCGCCGAGCTTCACGGGTCCCTCGACCTCGATGCCCACGGACGCGAGCACCGCACGGAGCGCATGTCCCGGCACGAGACGCGGATCGTCGAGGCGTCGTCGTACACGCACGACCCGCGAGCCCTCGGGCAGGTGCCCGCCCACGCGCGCGACGAGACGATCTCCCTTCGGCGAAAGCTCGAGCGTGATCTTCTCCGGGTCGCCTTTCTTCGTCGTTTTCACCGCGCCGACGACGTCGACGAAGCCGAGCGGATCGACGCGCACCGACGCCTCCTTGCCCTTCTCCGCCGCGCGCACCGAGAGCGTCACCGTGTTCTCGTCGAGCGCGACCGCGGACACCGGCGCGCGGAACGGCGCCCATTCGTTGGGCTGCTCGTCGAAGGCCGGCGGCACGAAACGATCGTCGAAGAAGCTCTGGTCGACGACGATCGCGCCGACGCGACGCACGCCCGCCGTCGTGAGCTCACGCGCCATGGGCCAGAGATCTCCGGCGTCGAGTGACGGATCACCCTGCCCGCGCAGGACGAGCTCCGGGACGCGATCGCCATCGAGCTTGCCGTAGAGGCCCGTGACGAATCGATGCCCCGGGCCAAGCAAGCGGAGCGCAGCCGCAGCCGTGACGAGCTTCGCGTTCGATGCAGGGTTCTTCGCGGCGTGCGCGTCACGTGCGGCCATCGTCTCCCCGGTCCCGACGTCGACGATCGCGACGCCGAGGGTGCCGCCCCAGCCCTTCACGTCCGC
>JANMGF010000890.1:0-3746 GCA_031374535.1 Polyangium sp. (in: bacteria) | reverse complement strand
GTTTCGACGGTGACGCGCTCTCCATCCCGGATCAGGAACACGAAGGTGCTGTCGTACCAGGTGTCGGTCGGGTCGGGGTCATGGTCGACGTACATCGTGGAGACCGTTCGATTCCCGTGGGTATAAGAGGAGCACGTGGCGGCGTCCTGCCGGAAGCAGGAGCGAATCTCCTCGGGAAGGGTGACCATGACGCCCCCGGGTCGAAGATGGGCCGCGGCGGTTCGATAGGCCGCGAGGAGCTCGTCCATCGAGATCATGTACGCGGAGGCGTCGTGCAAGAGGACCGCGTCGAAGGTGCGGCCGAGCCGGACGTCGCGGATGTCGCCGTGGAGGTACTCGACGTCGGGATTGAGCCGTGACGCGTGCTCACGCATGGGCGCGCTGATGTCGACGCCCGTGACGCGATAGTGCTGTTTCAGGTGAACATCGATGGAGCCGCCGCCGGATCCGAGGTGGAGGACGGAGGCGCCGTCGGGGACGCCTTTCTGCTGGAATCGGCGGCGGAAGGTGGCGACCTCTTCGATGTATTCTTCGGGCGGGCTGACGAAGGGCCAGACCCAGATCAAGTCGTGGTAGAGGCGGGGGGGAGACATGGCGCCATCGTCACCCCGGATTGCGCTGCACACAACCAGATTTGGCTTGCCAAGCTCCGCGCTTTCGTCCCCGCCGGTCCTGCGCTACGCCTCCGCCATGTCCTCCCTTCTCGACCCCTGGACCCGCCCGCGTGATCCCTCTGCGAAGCCCCTGCTCGCCGTCGGCACCATGAACTTCGGCAAACGTACGCCCGAGCCCGAGAGCATCCGGCTCGTGCATCACGCGCTCGATCGCGGGGTCACGCTCTTCGATACGGCCAACGCCTACGTCGACGGGAACGCGGAGCGGATCCTCGGCAAGGCGCTCGCAGGAAGGCGCGATCGAGCGCTCGTGGCGACCAAGGTCGGGTTCGGTCGGACGGCGGGAAAGCCCGAGGGGCTCGGGCGGGCGCGGGTGCTCGCCGCGATCGACGAGAGCCTGGGCAGGCTCGGGATGGACTTCGTCGACGTGTATTACCTGCACGTGCCGGATCACGGGACGCCGATCGAAGAGACGCTCGAGGCGGTGGAGGCGCTCATCGCCTCGGGGAAGATCCGGTCGTGGGCCGTGTCGAATTATGCGTCGTGGCAGATCCTGGAGATGATTCAGATCGCCGAGCGGCGGGGGATGCCGCGGCCCGTGATGTCGCAGGTGCTTTACAACGTGCTCATCCGGCAGCTCGACATCGAGTACTTTCGGTTCGCGAAGAAATACGCGATCCATTCGACCGTGTACAATCCGCTCGCAGGCGGGCTGCTATCTGGAAAACACGCGCCTTCGGCCGAGCCGCCGAAAGGGTCGCGGTTCGACAAGAATGCGCTTTACCAGCGGCGGTACTGGACCGAC
This sequence comes from Polyangium sp. (in: bacteria), assembly GCA_031374535.1. Classification (GTDB taxonomy): domain Bacteria; phylum Myxococcota_A; class Polyangia; order Polyangiales; family Polyangiaceae; genus Polyangium. Next base: position 2,327 of record JANMGF010000890.1, on the reverse strand, counting down.
GGGTTCTTCGAGCTCGCTTCGGCCTATCGTGAGGTCGCGGAAAACGAAGGGATGACGCTCGTCGAGCTCGCGTACGCGTTCCTCGCGGCCACGCCCGGGGTGGACTCGATCCTCGTCGGGCCGGGAACCCTCTTGCATCTGGATGCGGCGATCGAGGCGTGCGCGAAGGTCGTGTCGCCGGAGGCGCGGCGGCGGATGGACGAGATCCACCGGGATTTCCAGGGCACGGACGCGAGTTACGCGCGATGAGTTTCGTCGCGCCCGAGGCGGGCTCGCTCGACGTGGAGGCGGCGCTCGCCGCGCTCGCGGAGGAAGGGTTCGCGCGGCTCGGACGCGTGCTCTCGGACGAGGGAATCGCCACGCTCGCCGCGCGGGCAGAAGAGATCATGCTCGGGCGCGTGGTGCACGAGGGGCTCTTTTTCCAGCACGACGCAGAGAGCGGGCGGTACGAGGATCTCTCGCACGGGAAAGGCTGGGTCGGGCCCTCGCTCCAGTACCGGAAGCTCGAGAAGCTGGAGAAGGATCCGATCTTTCGGTCGTGGATCGGCAATCCGTTGTTCGAGCGGATCACGCGGGCCCTCGCGGAGGGGTCGATCACGCTGTATCGCGCGGTGCTGTTCAACAAGGCAGCGCGCGCGGGGACGGCGCTTCCATGGCATCAGGACGGGGGGAGCTTCTGGGGGCTCGATCGGGCGCCGCTCGTGCAGATCTGGACCGCGCTCGACGACGCGCCGGCCGAGTCCGGGTGCGTGGAGATCGTGCCGCGCTCGCATCGAGGAGGGCTCGCGACGCCGCTCGGGGGGATGATCCCGGCAGAGGTCGTGCGCGCGGGCGAGGCAGAGGCGCGGGCAGTGCTCGTGCCGGCGCGGGCCGGGGAAGCGATGCTCATCCACAACGACGTGTGGCACCGCTCGGGGCTCAACACGACGGAAAAGCCGCGGCGGGCCTTCACGGTGTGTTACCTGCGCGGCGAGACGCGGTGTTTACGTACGCGGCGGGCGCCGAGGCGGTTCGAGACGATTTTCGAAAGGTAGGCGAGGGCTCGGCGCTCGCTTCAATGAAAACATTCGCCGGCGCCGCGGTAGGTGAGCGCGCGGGCCTCGACGTGATCACCGCGGACGAGGAGATAGTCGCGGAAAAACGTCGCGAGCTCGCCGGCCTTGGCATGGCGGAAAAAGACGGGATCGCCGGGGGAAAGGGCGACGTCGGGCGGGACTTCGAGCGGGGTCTGGACCTCGCCCGCGCCTTCGAGCTCGATCAAGGAGAGGCCCTCGGGCAGGTAGGGGATCGGGAGGCGATCGGGGCCGGCAGCGCCGGAAGCGACGAGGCCGCCGCCCTGGCAAGTGACGAAGCCGGGGGCGGGGCGTCGGGTGACCTGGAGGGCAAAAAAGGCGGCCGGCTCGGGGCGGAATTCGTGGAAATGGTCGAAGAGGTGGCTGCCGAGGAAGCCGGAGCCGACGGTGATTTCGGTGAGGGAAGGATCCTTCAGGGAAAAGGCGACGCTGCCCGTGCCGCCGCCATTAAAGAGGGGGATGGGGAGGCCGCGGCGCTCGAGCTCGGTGCGGGTGTCGCGGCGGAGGATGGCGACGGCCGCGCGCGCGATTTGCTTGACGGGGCGCTTGGCGCCGGGAGGGAGGGGGCCGAGGGGCGTTCGATCGGCGACGCCCGCGATGTGCGCCTCGTAGCCGAGAAGGCCGGCGAATTCGAGGTGGCGGGATCGGGAGACACGTTCGGCGAAATCAGCGACGCCGCGGGCCTCGTGGAGGGGGCTCCGGCGGACGCCGAGGTGCACGCGGCCGCCAAGGCGGCGGAGGGAAACGTCGATATCGACGACGACCGGGATCCGCGCGCCCGAAGCCGCAGCGGCGGCCTCGAGGATTTCGAGGTGGATGGGCTCCTCGACGGCGATGGAGACGCGCGCGCCCTTTCGATTGGCTTCGGCGATGATTCGCGCATCGGAGGGCTGGGCCGTGGGATAAGCGATGAGGATGTCGTCGAAGCCTTGCTCCACGAGGTAACGGGCCTCGTCGGGGGCGTACGCCATGAGGCCGCGGAACGAGGCGCCGCCGCGGTTCAGGATGCGCCGGATCAGATCGACGCAGCGGACGGACTTGGTGCCGATCCGGAGGGTTTTTCCGGCGCCGCGGACGAGGGCGGCGATCGCGTCGACATTGGTGTCGAGGGCGTCGAGATCCACGAGGGCAAGGGGCAAAGCCTCGCCGGCGAGGGCTCTGCAATAACGAGCGTAGCGGCCTTTTCGGGTCATCATGGCGTTCCGTCGTTCCTCCATCGCAGGGCGCGCGGGGCTTTGCCCCGGACCCCAGGAG
>JANMGF010000806.1:0-9820 GCA_031374535.1 Polyangium sp. (in: bacteria) | reverse complement strand
GGCCCAACGCTTCCGCACCGATCAGGCATCTGCACGATGAACGTCCGCCAGCCCATGCACGGTCACGACGAGAGGTGCGCACCGCGGCGTAAAGCCCCTTCGCGTCCCGCGCCGCGCAGAGCTCGGGCGTGGCGTTCACATGAACCTCGAAAAAGCGTAGCGCGACCTCCCGCGCCTTTTCGCGGAAGGCGCGCCGGTGCGCCGTCGCTGGCACGAGCACACGCCACGCCAGAAAGGGCGCGGCCACGGTGAAGAGCTCCCGGTCCCCCGTGCGCTCGAGGTACGTCCGGAAAAACGTTTGCCAGAGGGTCCGGAACGCGCGGGGCCACGATCCGGGGGCCTCCAGCGCGAAAAACAGAGAATTGACCGCCAGACACATGACGTCGTCCGCGGGATCGCCGGCCGAGCCGCGGCTCGTATCGAGCAGCCGCGGCTCGCCCGCGGGGTCGAACACCAGATTGAACGGGTGAAAATCGCCGTGCGTCCGGCGAAGACGCTCGCCGTGCCCCTTGAGTTTCCACCGCCACGAGAGGCACCGCCGCTCGATGACCTCGAGCCGCTCGGGCGGCGCCATGGGCACGCCGTCCGGATAACCGTCGATGAGCCCGAAGATCCCCTCGCCGTGCCCCACCAGATCCCGGATCGCCCGCCGATACATCGCGGGTGCGTCCTCCCGAACCGCGTGAATCTCAGCGCATAACCTGGCGAGCGCCTCGCAGCGGGCGACGTCCCGGTCCGTGAGGGCTTGCTCGTGCGCGATCCGCCGGAGATCCTAGGCGTATAAACGTGGCCCTCGACATACTCGGTGAAATCGCCGAAAGGTCACTTCCGCAGGCATACATTGACGCCCGTGCAGAACTCGAGGCTGCACGTCAGGCCTTCCCCGGCGCTCGCGCAGTCGGCGTCGGTGTTGCACATCTTGCTACACACGCCTGGGATCGTCTCGATCTTGCAATAACATGTCAAAGCACCGCATTCATCATCCGACATACAGCTTTCACCTGCCTCGGGGTCGCCGCTGCAGACGGCGAGCGAAAACATGAACAGGAAGGAGGTGAACAGGATCTTCAACGTGCGCATGGGGGAATCCTTTCGCGAATGGGGAACGTGACCGGACGGTGGAAAACTCAGACGGGCGAGGTTGCCCCGGGCTCCGCGGGCTTTCCCGGGGGATGGACCGCGTCCGGGGCATCGTAAAACTGCGAATACCATTTGCGAAGCTTGAGGACGGCGCCATCCCCCTCGCAGAGCACGGGATTGGGCAGGTATTCCTTGTTCTCCCAGATCTGCATGTCCTCGTGGTAGGTCTTCATCATTTGCCAGAGGAGGAACCGGCGGACGAGCCTCGACCAGCCCGGGTAGGGGGTCTTCATGATCCAGATCGAGAGCCGGTGATTCGTGAACTCGTTGTCGACCGAGACGATCGACGAGAACACGAGCGCCTTCGTGCCCGGCATCTGGGGAAAATCCACGTAATGGAAGCCGGGCTCGATCATGTGGAACTCGAGCCGGAAGTTGATGACCGTACCGAAACGTTTCACCGAGGAGGTCTGCGTCACGCGCAGCTTCTTCCCATCCATGCGGAAGTCGTTTTCCGGCATCGCATGACCGTGGACCGCATAAAAGTGCGGGCTGTCCACGGAGTTTTCCATGATGTCCTGGCCACGAATCCGGATCTTGAACTCGTATTTGGCCGGCTCGGAATAACGGGTCTCGTCGAACCCTTCGATCTCGGGCAGGTCGTACGCGGGCGCGGAGCCCGCCTTGTTGCGATACATGAAAATCAAGCCGTACCGCTCGACCACCGTGTGGCTGCGCACGCGAGCCTTGACTGGAATTTTCTCGGAGTAGGGGATGTTCGTGCACTGCCCCGTGCGATCGAAGCTCCAGTGATGGTAGGGGCAACGCACGGAGTTTCCCTTGACGCACCCGCCTTCGGAGAAGTGCGCGCCGAGGTGAGGACACACGTCGTCGATGACGCCGACCTGACCGTCCTCGCCGCGAAACATCGTGTAAACCTGTCCGAACTGCGTGACCTTCTTGATCTGACCTGTCTTCAGATCGCCGCTCCAGCCAATCTGGAACCAGCCTTCGGTGTAGGGGAGGTCGGCGCCGCGGCGCCTCGGTGCCATCAGGACGGCCATGGGTCCGAATCCTCGACGAGCACTCTCGCTCCGTCAAGCTCCGTGACAACGCATCCCGCCGATCGTGGAAGGAGCCAGGGATGCCCTCCCAAGTCGCTCGTCGCCGATTTTCAGGGCGACGCCGCGATCTCGATCCCGGCGGTGAACTCGTCGCCCTCCTCGGGCACGTAACATTTCCCGTCGCCGCAACGCTCGCCCTCGCCACAGCAGCCATTGCCGCCGCAGGGGCTCGTGCCCTCGGGGCAATCCGCAGGGCCCTTGGGCCCCGACGGCCCCGGGTCCTTGGGGCCCGTGTAACAGCCGTCGGGCGCGCAGATGACCTCACGCGCCATCGTGCCGGACATGCTCGACTGCGCGCCATTCGCGGTCTGGATGTTGCCCACGCAGGAGAGCTGATTCGGCTGCTTGAGGCAATCGAGAGCGATCTGCATGCCGGCGTAGGGCCCGCTGCAATTGTTGCTGCTCACGTACAGGTGCCCGTTCGCCTCCTGGTAACCCCCGAACCTGCAAACGGTGCCGGGCGACAGGTGAATGGCGCCCTTCACGTTCTGCAGGTTGTTGTCGAAGATGTAGAGGCCAGGCCAGTGGTTGAAAAATTGCTGCGCCCATGGAGCCCCGTACGACGTCGCGCCGGACCAGGTGATGTCGGGATCCCCCTGGGCGAACACGAGGGAGGCCGCGTCTTCGCCGACCTGCTCCTCGACCATGGGATCTTCCACCGGAGCGGCGACACAAGCGGTCCAGGCGACAACCGAACCGATGGCGAGCACAACACGCAATGCCTTCATGAGTTTCCCTCTCCTTGGACGCGCTTCCGGCGTTCGTTGGCGACGCAGCCATTATCCGCCACGCGCGGAGGGAGATGGGGTTACCTCGGGTAACTTTCGCTTACCCAGGGGTTACCCGGTCGGCTTCACCGGACCCGAGCAACCGAAAGGGCTCGCTCTCGCTGAACGCATACCCCTCGGCCGTGGTGACGAGCCGGCGCGCACGGGAAGGGTCGTCCTCGACGAGGAGACGTAGCTTGCGGACCGCGACGTGAAGGCGCTTGTCGTCACGGATGGGGTGGTAATCACGCTGCGACCAGACGAAAAGGATGATCTCTTCCTTGGTCGCGTGCCCTCCCCGCTCCGCGATAGCGAGCAGGATGCGGTAAAGCATCGGCCGGGTGGCGAGATCGACGGTGCGGCCCCGAGGGAGCCATACCTTTCGCGTGCCGGTATCGAGCCCCCAGCCCGCGACGTCCGTCGCCTCGGGCGCGCGATCGGCCACGCAACGGATCGCCTGACTCGAGAGCCGGCGGCGAAGGACTTCGAGGACGGCACGGTCGACGAGGTCGAGATCCGTCGGCTCACCCCGGAGGGCCCGGGACCGACGGGCAGCGACGGGGGCCACGTCCGAGAGGGCGCAAAAAGGCTCGAATGCCGCGGGATGCAGGGCGCGGTGGAGCGTCGCGACAAACCAATCGACCTCGATCGAAAAACGTCGGGATCCCGTGGCAGAGGCTCGCTCGCGGAGCTGTTCGGCGGTGCGAGCGAGGGCGTCGTCGTCGCCGGCGAGGAGCAAGGCATCACAAAGAGCCCGGAGGGCGTCGAGCTCCCCTGGGATATACCCGTGCTCCCGCGCCGCGGCGTGCGCGGCGACCGCGTGGGCGCGCGCGGCCTCGAAATCACCGGCAATGGCGCCCTCCGCCGAGAGGCAAAGCGCGGAGACGAGGCGGCCGGCGAGGATCTGTTCGGCGAGCCGAGGGACGGGGGCTCGCGGGAGACCTTGCAGGACGGCGTGTTGTCGCGCGAAGACGGCATGCACGGCGGCCCAGAAGGGGGTCATGTTCGGCGCCAGGGCTTCGAGCGTCGGCCTCGTATTGCCGCGGAGGACGGCGAGCCGATAGGCGGTGACGACCGCGAAACACTGGTTCAGGACGTGGCCGGTGCGCAAGGCCTCGGTGTGAACGGTCTGCACGAGGGCTTCGAGGCCCGAAAGCTCGCCGGCGACGAGCCTGCATTCGACGTCGAGGGCATGGACGAAGGAGCGGAGGTAGGAGGTTTGTCCGGTGAGGGGTAAGACGGCGTCGAGGATCCCACGCGCGTCGGGGAGGCGGCCGGCGTGAATGGCGAGCATCGCCTCGGTGAGCAAGCCCCGGCGTGATCCGAAGAGGGCGGCAGGGCCGGTCGGCGCCGCGAGCGAGAGCGTGGCGAGGGCCTGTTCGAGCCGGCGAATGCTGCCAATGAAGCAGAAGGTGACGACGAGCTCGTCGCGCACCTCGCGCGCGGTGGGCGCGTCGGGAGCGAGCTGCAATACGAGGAGGCGATCCAGGCTGTCCACGGTGTCGCCGATGCGGCCCACGTGCATGAGCCAGCGGGCGCGGTGAACTTCGCGGAGAGCGGCCGCGTCGGGGGTTTTTGGCGCGAGGGATTCGACCACGGCCAAAGCTTCGTCGACGCGCCCCTGCTCGCCGAGGCAACTGGCTTCGAGGACGCCAGCCGCGAATGCGAGGGAGGCGGCGGCGGGGATGGAAGAGGCGGCACGTCGGACCTCGGCGGCAATGGGCGCGGTCTCGGCGATGTTTCCGCGGACGAAGCGCGACAGGGCCCAGAGGAAACGATCGTCGAGGGTGGGTGCATCGGGCTGGATCGCGGCGTCGAGGGCGACCGGATCGCCGAGCTCCACGGCGCATCGGAGCCGGAAGCGGGCAAAGTGGGGCCCTTCGAGGGGTTCGAGGAGCCGAGACAAACGAGGGGCGAGGCCGGCGGCGAGGACGATCTCGCAACGGGCCTCGAGCAAAGCCACGGCCTCGTCGCGCCGGCCGAGGCCCAGCAAAAGGCGGAGCGATTCGAGGGCGGCGAGCGGATCGTCGACCTCCGCAAGGGCGCTGGCTGCATGGTTTTTCCGGGTACGCAGGGCGGCGCGGTCGTGGAAAAGCGGGCGAGCGGCGTCGTGCAAGCGGAGTCCTCCCGAGGATCGCTCGATGATGCCGCGCCGCTCGAGGGCTTCGAGGACCTCGGGCGGAGGGAGGGGCACGACGGCGCCGAGGGCATGCGGGGCGAGCGGGAGATCGAGGACCGCGAGGGCTTCGAGGAGCGGGACGGCGTCGGGCGGGGCGGCGTGGAGGATGTCATCGGCCCCGCGGCGAGGGTCCCCGCCCGCGAGGATCTGGCGAAGGCGCCAGGGTGAACCCCCTGCGGCATCTGCGGCCTGGCGGAGCTCGAGGGGCGTGTGTTCGAGGGCGCAACGGGTGGCGAGCTGGTGGAGATCGGCGGGGGTCATGCCGCCGAGGACGAGGGTTTGATCGACGAGCTCCGGGACCTGGGGGTCGGCGTGGGTGGTGACGATCCAGCGCGTGTGGCGCGCATACCGGGCGAGCGCCGCGAGGACGTCGCGGGTGGAGCGCGCTTCGGCGTGGTGGAGATCGTCGAGGATGACCCAGTCGGCGCGGGCCTCGGTGCGATCGAGGAGGGTGGCGAGGAGGGCGTCGGGGTCGTCGAGCAGGCCCGACCAGTCGACCCGGTCGAGGCCGGAGGCGGCGGCGACAGCACGCATGATCTCGATCTGGACGACGCCGGGCGGCTCGGTAGGTCGCAAGCCGATGAACATCGTCCGCGGCGCTTCGCGCGGGAAAGCCTGGTGCAGGGTGTGGAGCACCAGGGCCGTTTTGCCGAGTCCGCCGAGGCCCCGGACGACGGAGACGGGGGCGCGGTCGATCAGAGCGCGGAGGCGCTCGGTCTCCTCGGCGCGGCCGACGAAGAGCGGCGGAGGATTGGGGAGACGATAGCGGAGGGGCAGGGACACGGGCGTATCTGACATGGCCGAGCGAACTCTGGTAGCGTCGGCGCGCATGCGTTCCCTCCCTCGTGACCTCGTGGCCTTGGCTGCCCTCCTGCTCGTGACTGGCTGTGCGACGCAAAACCAGGCGCGATCGGCCGACCCACGGGGCGCGGAGCCCGCCGATGCCGTGGACGATTACATCCATGCCGTCATGGAGAAACACCATGTCCCCGGCGTGGCCATGGCCCTCGTGCGCGACGGCAAAATCGAAAAAATCGCCGCGTATGGCGTCGCGGACCTGGAATCGGGATCCAAGGTCGAGCCTGAAACCTCTTTTCAGATCGCCTCCGCCACCAAAATCTTCACCGGTACGCTCGTGATGCTCCTCGTGCAGGAGGGCAAGCTCGGGCTCGACGATCCCCTCTCGAAACACCTGCCCGACGCGCCCGAGACCTGGAAGGCGATCACCGTCCGGCACCTCGTCACCCATACCTCGGGATTGAAGGACGATCCCGAGGATCAAACGACCGCCGCCTCGGTCGCCGAGCGGTACGAGGCCGCCAGGAAGGCGCCCCCGGCCTTCACGCCTGGCGAACGCAACGAATACGGTCTCACCGATTTCGTGGTGCTCACCCACGTCCTGGAAAAGGTCACGGGGCAGCGGTTCGAGGAGCTGCTCCGGAGCCGCATCCTCCAGCCGCTCGGCTTCTCGTGCACGCGATTCGAGCACGCCACGCAGGAAGGGCCGCTGCGGGTCGCCGATATCGTCCCGCGCCGCGCCACCACGTACCAATTCACGGAGGGTGCGCAGCGCCGCGCCTGGTTTCTTTATCCCATGCACGCTCAAGCCGCGGGCGGCGCGTTTTCCTGCGTGAAGGATCTCGCCCGCTGGGCCGTCGCCATGGACCAGGGCACGCTGCTGCGCCCGGAACTGCAAAACATCGCCGCCACGGCCTTCAAGCTGAACGACGGACACCCGGGCGACTTCGGCGTGGCCTTCGCCGTGAGCAAGCTGCGCGGATTGCCGAGCTTCGGGCATCGTGGCGGAGGCGCGCTCGCCGACGTGCTGCGCGTCCCGGACAAGAAGTTGACGGTCATCGTCTTGATGAACGAGCAGGGGCTCCTCCCGGTCCTCGCGCCCCGCATTGCGAGCCTGTATCTGCCGCCCTTGCCGGCGCTCTCCGATCCTTTCATCCCGGACGCGGAGCCCGCCCTGACCGCCGTGCTCCGCGGAGTGGTGGAGGGCGTGACGAACGGCGGGCTCGACGCGGATGCATTCGCGCCGAGCACACAGAAGGAGCTCTTGCCGTTGTTACGTACGTTCGGGACCCCGGAGAGCGCGCTTTATCCGCCTCTCCGCCGGATGATCTTGATCGAGGACCGCAAGGACGGGGACGAGCGGAGACGTGTCTATCGGGCGGTGTACGGTAAGGATATGTCCCTGAAATGGTCCTTCAGCCTGGACCCCGCGGGCAAGATCCTGGAGCTGGAATACGATTGGGAATGAAGGGTGAATTGCCAGGCGGGGCCGAGGACGAGGTGCCCGGGTGGGGAACGGCTGCACCAGGGGCACGATTGCACCAGCGGGGATGGACGACGTCTGGACCCGATTGTGGTGCGTCATGCCTCCCCTACCCGCAAAATCTCGTGGAAACTGACGCCTCGCGCGGGTCTCCGTGGGCCATCACGCATGATGGGGGAGTCGGTACGGTCATTGCTCTGTCGGTCGTCCATGCGAATGACGTCTCCGTGGTCCGTGTTTTCGATGACGATTGCTTGTGGACTGGCCGTGAGCGGTTGTGTTGGCGAGCCGCCCGACGAGCTCGATCCGGCCTCGGCGCTCGGCGGGGAAGAGTGGTCCGACGATGGCCCTCCCCCGGGCGAGGAAGCCGTGGACGAGGAGCTCGGCAGCGTGAGCTCCGGCGTGAGTGATATGCCCGCGTTCCAGTTGCCCTTCCCGTGCGGGCAGGTGTGGGCCGGTCAGACGCGCACGAACCACAGCCCGGTCAACTCGGTCGATTTCAATCGGAGTGACGACATCGGCGACGCGGTGCTCGCGTCGGCGGGCGGCAAGATCACCCGCGTCGCGAACGAGGGGAATACCAGCTACGGCCGCTGGGTGGAGATCGACCACGGCAATGGCTACCGCAGCCGATACGCGCACCTCAACTCGCAGACCGTCGCGGTCGGGCAAAGCGTGAGCAAGGGTCAAAAGATCGGGACGGTGGGCAGCACCGGCGGCTCTTCGGGTCCACACCTCCATTACGAGGTGCGCCGCGACGGTACCGCCATCCGGCCCGTCTTCAACGGCTCCACGGCGTTCTTCTACGGCACCCGCAACTACACCAGCAAAAATAGCTGCAGCGGAGACGGCGGCGGCGGCGGCACGGCCGTCACCGGGACCGTGAACACCAACGGCGTCGCCCTCACCGTGCGCGCGTCGCCGAGCACGAGCGCCGAGGCGGTGGGCTCCGTCGCCGATGGGGCCAAGGTCAACATCACCTGCCAGAAAAACGGGACGACGGTGACGGGCACCTACGGCACGACGGCCCTGTGGGACTTCATCGGCAACGGCTACGTGTCGGACGCGTACGTGTCGACTGGCTCGGACGGGCAGGTCGCGCCGACCTGCAAATGAGCCCACGATAGCCCACCGCGTCGAATTGCGCTGGCGTCGCGCCTCGAATCTCGTGGTACGCTCACGGGATCGGAGTCTGAACAGAAAAGACCCCAGGAGGCCGACGATGAAGGAATTCATGAAGCTCAAGGCTGCGCGGTGGGAGCGCATCCTTTCGCACCCGTTCTTCGACTGGCTGCATTCCGACGCGGTGCCTCTCGAGGACAAGGTCCTGATCGCGCCCATCATGACCGTGTTCGTGATGAACTTCCGCGACGCCAGCAGGTATTTCATCCGTTTCCCGAAGCCTCGCAATCCGTTCGAGGAGGCGCTCAATGGCGGCACGCGCGAGGACGAGACCCACTCGCGGCTCTTCCTCGAGGACTGGACCAAAAGCGGCCTGGAAGAGCGCCTCGGCTGGCGCGCGAGCGACACGTTGTGGTGGCTCTTCCTCTCGGAGGAGAACGAGCGATTTCGTTATTTCGTCCTGGAGTTCGGCAGGCTCGACGTCGAGGACGGGGGCGATCCGCTGGTCCGCTTCGCGCATTCGGAGGCCGGAGAGGCCGCCGGAAACGCGTTTTTCCATCACATGGCGCAGATCTCGACCCAGATCGAGGCGAAGACGGGGGTGCGGTACATCTACTTCGGCAACCACCACCTCGACCGGGAGCCGGGCTTCGTCTGGGGATCCAAAGGCGTCTTCGACGACGAGCTCCTCGACGATCGACAACGGCCGCTCGCCATGCGGCTGGCCAACCGGATGTTCGATCTCTTCGAGCAGGTCCACGATTGCTTCCTCGATTACGCGCGCTCGCACATCGAGACGGGCGTGTTGCCCCGGAGGCCCAAAGGCGAGCCGGCCCTGCCTCCCGCGCGGGTCCTACGAAAGGAGCGCACCTCGTACGAGGTGGAGCTCGAGCGGCCGATGGCGCTTTATCACGCGGACGTCCTTCGTGTCATCGACGAGCGGAAGGCGCGGGCCGCGCGGCATCCCTTCTACGAATGGCTGCGCGACGAATCGAGCATCGGTCCCGAAGAGAAGCTCCTGCGGTTCCTCCCGCTATGGGTGCCCGACATCATGGGATACCGGGATCTGAACCGGTACGCGGTCCGTTATCCCGAGCCCCGCACGCCGAAGGAGCAACGAATCAACGAATGGTGCGACGCGCTGGAGACGCACAGCGCGCTCTTCATGAACGACTGGAATGCTCTGAGAATGGATGAGGTCCTGGGCTGGAAGTCCAGGGATACATTGAAGTTCCTTTTCCTCGATCCAAACGTCGAGATTCATCGA
>JANMGF010000766.1:0-1575 GCA_031374535.1 Polyangium sp. (in: bacteria) | reverse complement strand
GGCGGAGGCGGAGGCGCGAGCGGAGGCGGAAGCGGCTGCGGGGGCGGGAGCGGGAGCGGGAGCGGCAAGCGAATCTGGTTGTGTATCGATTTCAAAGCGATTTCAATGGGGTTCCTCCATGAGGGGGGAGCCCCCTCGCCGCGTTCGTCCGGTGTCGAGACCGCCCACGTGCGCCGCTCACCTTCGGATACCGGCCTTGAGCTCGTCTCGTATCTTGCGGTCGATCGCGAGCTCCTGTTCGTAAAAGGCACGCGGGTTCGGCGGGAGCGTCGGATCCGCGAGCCCCTGCTCGGCCTCGGCGATGAGCGGTTCGATCACCGCGAGGCCAGCATCGAACTCACCATTTCTTTGGCAGCACCGTGCATAGATGCCGCTCATCGAGTGACGTTTTTCGATGCCGGAGAACCCCCGCTGCAAAAGCTCGTGCCAGATCTCCCGGCAAACATCGTGGGGTTGCTCGTCTCTGAGGGCCTCGTCGAGTAGCCACTCCGTGATGCGCCGCCTGGTTTCCACGACATGGTATTCGTTGTCGCCCGCCCGCTCGACGAATTCCGCCTCGATTCTGCGATATTCGCGAACCGCTTCCTCGAAGCTCAGCTCTTCGGACAAGTAGACCGCCTTCATTCGCTCAATGAACGCGATCTCTTCCGGCTCTAATTTTCGGAGCATGTTCAGCACTCTCCTAATTTCGCCAGGTGGGTCCCAAGCGCCCGCAGGGTACCCATTGGTCCCATATGATCACCTGCGACGGCCAGGACCCTTCCCTTCGGCATCTTTCCCTGCATGTTTCGCATCTGCTCGTATTCCAATTGTTCCCCATCTCGTCACCCACCCTGCTATCCATGCACTCCACATAGCCGTCCGTGCACTCGTCTTTCTTCGTTCTCCTCCTCCGAATCGCCTCCACGACGTCCTCGGCGATCGCCACCGTGATCATGAACAGGATCGTCACCCCGCCCGCTTTGATGATGATAGGGGCCAGGGCGACCGACACCCCCACGATGACGAGATTGCCGACGAGCCCCCGCGCCTTGTTCGTCTGCCCGTCTCCCCGAGCGAGCGGCTGGGACATCCACGTCAGCAAAAGCTCCGGCGGCACCTCCATCGCCCGGAGCGCCGCCCGCGTGCACCCGTTGAAATCGGCATGGAAGACGTCCGACTTCACAGAGGCCACCCGCCCCTCTTCGTCGACCTTCACGTCGTAGTGAAACTCGAAGCCTCGTCCACCGAGGTCTCCGCCGTGCTCCTCGACGCACTCTCGCAGCCGCGCAATGGTCTTATTCGGCGCGTGTGGACCTTCGCGGATCGGCGCCTGTTTCAGCGGGGGATATTCGATATTGCTCGCACAGCCGAACGGGATAAATCCCATCGTCACGCACGCGAGGACCATTCCCCCGATCCAGACGTTGACCTTCGACATTCCCTCTCCTTCCCCGGCTCGCTCGCCCGCCGCAGGGGGCGCGAGTGTACGCGTCCGTATCGCCGAGGAGCAACGCTTGAACGGATCCCGACGCAGAAGCGGGAGCGGGAGCGGGAGCGCGAGCGGGAGCGGGAGCGGGAGCGGGAGCGGGAGCG
>JANMGF010000725.1:0-5666 GCA_031374535.1 Polyangium sp. (in: bacteria) | reverse complement strand
ACCATGTCCTCGACGAGGACCATGTCGAGGTCGCTCGATCGCCCGACGACGATCTCCTTCTTGTCCTCCAGGAGGAACTCTCCACCCTGGTATTTGCCGGAGATGAAGCGCAGCGCGAGCCTCCGCGGCGGCGACACCTTGGGCAGTTGGCTTTCCATGCTCGGCCGAAACGATTCGCGGAGGGCGCAAGATACGCCCGCTTCGTCCCTGAAACTTTAGGGTTTCTGGCCTCCGAGGGTCAAGCGTTCCTCGCGGGATCGGCTGTCGCTCGCGCCGGCCCGAGGCACCCGGCAAAAGGCGTGATAAGGGAGCGCTCGTGAAAGCGCCTGCCGGAGACCCCCTCGGGACCCACCGCGTGATCGCGCCGAAGGGCGCGCTCCCCCAGCCCGCCGAGAGGCTCGACAACGATTTTTCCAAGGTCTACGAGACCGAGATCGTCATCGACGTCCAGACGCTCAACGTCGACGCCGCGAGCTTCCGGCAGATGGAAGAGGCCTCCGGGGGCGATCTCGACGGCGTCGCGGCGCTCGTCCTGGAAACCGTGAAACGACGGGGCAAGCAACACAACCCGGTCACGGGCTCCGGCGGCATGCTGCTCGGCGTGATCGAGCGCGTCGGCGACCTCGCCGCTTCCCGTGGTTTCGTGCCAGGCGACCGCATCGCCACGCTCGTCTCGCTCTCGCTCACGCCCCTCTCCCTCGATCGTGTCCTCGCCGTGCGCCCCGCCTCCGCGCAGCTCGACGTCGTGGGCAAGGCCGCCGTTTTCCTCACGGCGCCCATCGCGCGTATTCCGACCGACCTGCCCGAGCGGCTCGTCGTCGCCTTGCTCGACGTGGCCGGCGCCGCGCCCCAGGTCGCGCGTCTCTGCGGCCCCGGAGACACCGTCGTCGTGCTCGGCGCGGGCGGAAAGTCCGGCCTGCTTTGCGCCGCCGAAGCGCGCCGCCGCGTGGGCAAAACAGGCAAGGTGATCGGCATCGAAGCCGTGCCCGCGTACGCCGAGGACCTTCGTTCTCTCGCGATCTGCGACCACGTGGCGACGCTCGACGCGCGTGATCCGCTCGCCGTCCGCGACGCCGTCGCCCCCTTGACCGAGCTCCGCGGCGCCGACCTCGTGCTCTCGTGCGTCAACGTCCCGGGCGTCGAGCTCTCGGCGATCCTCGCGGCCCGCGATCGCGGCAAGGTCTACTATTTCGCCATGAGCACGAGCTTCACGGCTGCTGCTCTCGGCGCCGAGGGCCTCGGCCGCGACGTGGATCTCTACATCGGCAACGGCTACGCGCACGACCACGCCGAGCACACGCTCTCGCTCGTACGCGCGAGCGCTCCGCTCCACGAGATCATGCAGCGACGTTACACCTGACGCCTTCAGCCACGCATGAGGAGACCGTGACCCTTACGCAGAGCGCTTTGCCCATCGGACCCCAGGGGATCCTCGACGTCGCGCGCGAGCTCGGCGTGTCCGAGGATCACGTCGAGCTCTACGGCAGGAACAAGGCGAAGATCGACCTCGCCGCCCTCGCGCGCCCTGCCGCCGGCGCAGGCCGTCTCGTGCTCGTCTCGGCCATCAACCCGACGCCCGCGGGCGAAGGCAAAACGACGACGTCGATCGGCCTCGCGATGGGCATGCGGCGCCTCTCGAAGCGCGCTGTCCTTTGCTTGCGTGAGCCCTCGCTCGGCCCGGTCTTCGGCGTGAAGGGCGGCGGGACGGGCGGCGGACGCGCGACGCTCGTGCCCGCCGACGACATCAACCTGCACTTCACCGGCGACATCCACGCCATCTCCACCGCGCACAACCTCCTGTCCGCGATGGTCGACAACGCGTGCCATTTCAACACGTCCTTCGGCGAAAAAGGCGCGATCGATCCGCGCCAGGTGACGTGGGGCCGCGCGCTCGACATGAACGACCGCGCCCTGCGCAACGTGATGGTGGGCCTCGGTCGCAAGTCCGACGGCGTGCCGAGGCAAGAACGCTTCGACATCACGGCCGCGAGCGAGGTCATGGCCATCGTGGCGCTCGCCAGCGGACCCGAGGATCTGGAGCAGCGCCTCGGCCGCATCGTCATCGGAAAGAGCTCGAGCGGATCGCCTATCACGGCCTCCGACGTGGGCGCCGCCTCTGCCATGACCGCGCTCTTGCGTGACGCGATCAAGCCGAACCTCGTGCAGACCGACGAGGGTGGACCCGCCCTCGTGCACGCCGGCCCCTTCGCGAACATCGCCCACGGATGTAGCTCCGTCCTCGCGACCCGCCTCGGCTTGCTCTCGGGCGACTACGTGATCACGGAGGCGGGATTCGGCTTCGATCTCGGCGGCGAAAAGTTCCTCGACATCAAATGCCGGACGATGGGCGTCTTCCCGCGCGTGCTCGTCCTCGTCGCCACGCTGCGCGCCCTCAAGATGCACGGCGGCGCTCCCGTGAAGCGCGCGGCCGAGCCCGACGCAAAAGCCCTCGAGGCGGGCCTCTCGCACCTCGACAAACACCTCGACTCGGCCGCCTTCTTTGGTCTGCCGGTCGTCGTGTCGATCAACGTCTTCCCGAACGACACGCCCGAGGAGCTCGCGCTGGTCGAGGCGGCCATGAAGCGCCGCGGCGTACGCGCCGTCCGTTGCGAGGGCTTTTTGCGCGGCGGCGAAGGCGCGCTCGAGCTCGCCGAGGTCGTGGCCAGCGCCGCCGACGCGACCGACGCCTCGCCCCCCGAGCCCCGCTTCGTCTACGACGTAGGCGAGCCCCTCCGCGACAAGATCACCAAGATCGCCCGCACGATCTACGGCGCGGACGGCGTCACCTTCACCGCCTCCGCCGAGCGCGACGCCCGCCGCATCGAGGAGCTCGGCCACGGCGCCGTGCCCGTCTGCATGGCGAAGACCCAGCTCTCCCTCTCGGACGATCCCGGGGTCATTGGACGTCCAACGAACTTCCACGTCAACGTACGCGAGATCCGCCTGAGCGCCGGCGCAGGCTTCGCCGTCGCGCTCACCGGCGACATGATGACCATGCCCGGCCTGCCCCGCGAGCCCGCCGCCTTGCGGGTCAAACTCCTGCCCACCGGCAAGATCCGCGGCCTCATGCAGAACGACTGATCGGCGTGGGCGTCGACGACGGCGCCCCCAGCGCGTCCATCGCCGCCGGCAGGATCACCGCGAAGGTCGATCCTTTGCCCTCGTACGATCGCACCTCGATGCGCCCGCCCGCCCCCTGCGCGATCCGCTGGCTGATCGCGAGCCCGAGGCCCGTCCCCTTCTCCTTCGTCGAGAAGAACGGCAAGAAGATGTTCTCCAGCACCTTCTGCGAGATCCCTGGCCCGTTGTCCGCGACCGTCAGCTCCACGAACGGCTCGTCCGGAAGGCCCGTCCCCGTCCGCGTGGTCCCGCGACCGAGCCGCACGCGCGTCGATACCGTGATCTTCCCCCGCCCCTTCATCGCCTGCGCCGCGTTGCGATAGAGGTTCATCAAGACCTGCCGGAGCTTCTCCGGATCGATCGCGACCCGCGGCAAGCTCGCGTCGAGGTTCACCTCCACCGTCAGATCCTGGCTCGCTCGTTCGGTCGAGAGCACCTGCAAGGTCCGACGCGCGACGGCGTTCACGTCCGTCGGCACCACCGCGCCCTGGTTGGCCCGCGCCAGATCGAGCACCGAGCCGACGACCCGATCGAGCCGCTCCACTTCTTCGAGGATGATGCCGATGAACTCGCGCGACTGCGGATCGGGATCCCGCCCCTCGGGCCCTGGCTCCGCGAGCAGCTGCGCCGAGCCCTTGATCGCGCCCAGCGGGTTCCGGATCTCGTGCGCGAGCCCCGCCGCCATCTGCCCCAGCACCGCGAGCCTGTCGCGCTCCTTCATCTGCTGGTAGACGCGCGAGTTCTCGATGACCACGCCGACCTGCGCGGCGATCGCGTCGAGCAGCGTGATCTCCTCCGGCGAGAAGGCGTCACGCACGCGATCGTCGACCACCACGAGCAGCCCCACGAGCTCGTCGCCCTCGGCCCGGATCCGCATGAGGACCGCGCCGTCCCGCAGGCTCCCGAGCACCGCAGCCGCGCTGAGCACCGCCTCGGAGGCGTCCATCCGCGCGCCCCGCGCCTTGCGCTCGCGTGTATCCCGCTTGATCTCCTCGAGCGAGAGCGGGCCCCCTTCGAGCCGATCGAGCAGCGCCCGCGCCGTCGCGACCTCGATCCGCGGAGGCGAGCCCGGGCCGAGCGACGCGAGCCTGTCGAACCCCGTGCCGTCCTCGTCACGCAGGTAGAGCGCCGCCTTCGTCACGCGGCGCGACTGCTCGAGCGCCGCCATCACGATCGATCCGAGCTCGTCGAGCTCGAGCACGTGCACGAGCCTCCGGCGCGCGTCGGCCACGGATTGTTCGAGATCGAAACGATCACGGAAAAAGAGCTTCTGGATCTGCTCCGCTACCCGCTCGCGCAGCGGATCGAAGAGGACCAGGATGACGATCGCCGCGAGCACGGCGTTCAAGTACATCGTGTTGAAGCCGCCGATGAACGTGATGAGGACGTAGAAGATCCCCGCGATCAGGAACGCGAGCGCCGTCGCCACGAGGAGGCGCGCGAGCATCTCGTACACGTCGAGCAGACGCTCGTGACGGAGCGCCTGCGCCAGGATGAACAGGAACACCACGCTGAGCGCCGCGCCCACGGGAGCAGGGTTCGCCCCGAGAAACCACGCGAAGTCGGCGACGCTCGCGAGGCCCGCGAGAGCGCCGATCACCACGAGGAAACGCACCCGACGCTGCGTCGCCCGCGAACCGCTGCGCGCCCCGCGTTGCCCGAGCTCCCAGAGCCCCGCCGTGAGGAACGCGAAGACGTAAAAAAACACCGCGCCGCGCACGAGCCAGAACCCCTGCTTGGGGCTGAGCACGAGCAGCACCATGGGCACCGCCAGCACGCCCGCGAGGCGCGGCAGGCGGCTCGGACGATCCCCCTCGTGCGGGATCATCGCCTCGAAGAGGTGGAGCGCGAGCTGCGGCAGGAGCACCGCCAGGATCGCGGTGAAGCGCTCCCAGATCGTCTGCTGGAAGAAGCCGAAGAGCGACTGCGACAGGTACCAGAGGCCGATGTCGCCCGCGAACGCCGCGAAGAGCAGGTGCACGGTACGCACGCGCCCGCGGAGCAGGATCGAGACGGCGATGACGAGCGCCAGCGCGCCGCAGACGAGCGTGGTCCGGGTCCGGAGATCGATCCCTATCGGCACGGCGAGAGCCTAACGCGCCGCCGCGAGGTCTGCGATCGATCGCCCACGCCCAGGCGAACCTGCGTCACTCCTTGTCTTGCGCGGAGCCCGTGCCGGGCGAGCTCTGCGTGCCGGCGCCTGGAAGCCAGGGCAGCGGATCGGGGCCGCTGCGCGCCTGCGGATCGCAGCCGCCGAGCAACCCCGGGACGAGCTGGGTCCAGGGCAACGGGTCCGGCTGGTCGTCGGTCTCGGGCGGCGGATCCTCCATCTCGCTGGGCGAGCCTCGATCGGCCTGGTCGTCCGCGCTCTCGCTCTCCGTGGAGGTCGTCGAGATCTCCTCGCGCGCCTCGTCGACCCTGACGAGCTCGTCCGGTTCGAGCGGGGCCAGACACCCCGTGAGCACCGTCGCGAGGAGTGCGAAGAGCCCTCCGAGCCCGAGCGATTGTCTCCCAACGTTCATGTTCCGTCCTCCGACCCGGTCCCC
>JANMGF010000721.1:0-6849 GCA_031374535.1 Polyangium sp. (in: bacteria) | reverse complement strand
ATCGAGGTGCGCCGTCTTCGGCGCGACCAGGCTCATCTCCCCGTTGTCGTCGTACGTGTACGAGCGCGCCCACGGGTCGGCCTCCCAGATCGTTTTGTTCGTGAACTTGTAGCGACTTCCCGGCGAGACGTTCGCGACGTGGAGCCAGCGAAAGCCCGCGTCGTCGAGCTTCATCGGGCTGCCCACCCAGCCGTCGTGATCCCCCGCGACGAGATCCAGGCTCGGGTTCGTCGAGACGAACAGGGTTCCGCCCTCCACCACGACCGGCCATCCGTCGCTCGTGGCGTACTTGTCCATCGCGCCTTCGAGGTCCGCGCGTAGCTCGGCGAGGAGGCCGTCGAGGCTCGTCGCGCTCGATCCCCCTTGCCCCGCGCCGCCGGATCCGCCGGATCCGCCCGCGCCACCTGCGCCGCCTGACGCGCCCGCGCCGCCCTGGCCTCCTTGCCCGGCGCCGCCCGTGCCCGCGCTGCCCCCGTCCCCGCAGCCGACGAGCACCGCCGAGAGCGCGACGAGCGCGGAAGAAAGGAGCTTGAACGAGCGAACACGAAGGGAACGAGGGTTCGTCATGACGTACTGCCTCCCGGAAGGAACGAACGAAGGATCGAGATTGTGGGCGCGACGCTTTATGAAGGCAACGGGCCTCGCGTCGTCAACGTCGCCGCCGCTCGCGCCCTCTTCGTTCTGCTTCCGCGGCCTCTTCCTCGGCGCGTACCTCGTCCTCGATCGTGTGCTCCTCCTCGTCCACCTCGACGCGCACTCGTTTTTGCGCGTTCGCCTCGTCCCTCTCGTTCAGCTCGATCCGCGGGCCGCCCCCGGGGCCGTCGGCGCGGCTCTGGATCGCTCGTTTCGCGCGCTCGATCGACGCGTGCGCCATCTTGCCCGCCTCGATCGTATTGGAAGCCGCCTGGCGTAGCGCCTTGCCGAAGACGATCGAGAGCATCGTCAACCACAAGGGCACGATCACGCGTGTCGCCACGAGCACCGCGATCTGCGCTAGCGTGAGCCCGACCAGGAGGAACACCGCGATCGGGCCGGGGATCGTGTCCGATCCGCCGTGCTTCTCGCGCTCGTCGGCCCACCGCTCTTGCTTCTCGGCCCATTTCTCGGCCCTTCGCTCGGCCTTGCGCGCGGCCTTGCGCGCGGCCTTCGTCGCGCCCTCGTGCTCCTTCGTGGCGCGCTCGCGCGGCTTTCTCGACGGCGCCTCGGCGAGTTTGTCGACGAGCGGCGCGAGGCGATGCGGGCGGCGATCCGGATCGGGCTCGAGCATGGCGGCGAGCGCGGCGACGAGCACGGGGTTCGCCGTTCGCCCGAGCGCGGCCACGACATCGATGGCGAGGCCTTTGTGCGGCAAATCCTCGGGCTGCCGGCCCGTGAGCATCGTGATGGCCGTCGCGCCGACCGCGTAGACGTCGGAGGCAGGCATCGCGCGGCCCTGGAACTGCTCGGGCGCCATGAAGCCAAACGTGCCGACCACGGTGCTGCCGCCCTCGGGCTTCATCTTGTCGCGCACCGCGCCGAAATCGATGAGGGCAAACGATCCGCTCGGCCTTCGCAGGACGTTGCTCGGCTTGATGTCGCGATGCACCACGGGCGGGGCGCGGCCGTGCAGGTAGTCGAGGATCACCGAGACATCGCGGAGGAAACGGATCACCTCGCCCTCGCCGAACGTCGCGCCGCGCTTCTGCACTGCGGCGAGGCTCTCGCCCTCGATTTTCTGGGTGACGAGGAAAAGCTCGCCGCCCTCCTCGAAGTGCTCGATGTAGCGGGGCAGGCCCGGGTGCGAAAGGCTCGACAAGACGCGGGCCTCGCGCTCGGCGAGCTCCACCTCTTTCCAGCTCTTCGCGCCACGCACGCGGAATCGCTTGATGGCGACCGGCTGGCCTTCCTTCTTGTCGACAGCCTCGAACGTGGCCGCCTGCCCGCCTTCGCCGAGGAGGCGCACGATCGCGTAACGACCCTGGCGCAGGTTGCTCGGTGCGTCGCTCATGAGATCCGCGGGTGCGAACGATAGCGCAAAAATCGGTTCATGGTGAAGTCGGATTCCGTGGTCCTCTACACGATTTTTCCGTCTCGTGATACGAAGGAGCCATGCGAGTACGGAAAAGGCATTGGCTTGGGATGGTCGTGGGTGGGTTGTCCTTGGGGCTTTCGCTCGTGGGCGCGTGTTCGGCGGGGAGCAGTCGGAGCGGCGGCACGACCGAAGGCACGGGCGCATCGGGGCAGGGCGGCGCGGGCGCGGCGGGCGGCAATGGGCCCGGCGCCGGTGGCAACGGCGGCGAGCCTGTGTTCACCACGAGCAGCACCGGAACGGGCATGGGCGGCGGGCTCACGGACGCGGATACGTGCGCGACCGTCTCGTCCGAAGCGCAGGCCGGAAAGCAGCCGGCCGACATCGTGATCGCGGTCGACACCTCCGGCAGCATGGACGAAGAGATCGCCGAGGTGCAGGCGAACCTCAACAAGTTCGCGCAGGTCATCACGGCGAGCGGGATCGATGTGCACGTCGTGTTGATCGCCGACGCCACGATGTGTATCCCCGCGCCGCTCGGCAGCGGCACGTGCAATGGTATGGACGAAAAGCTCCCGAACTACCGGCACGTCGTGCAGACCGTCGCCAGCACGGATGCATTGCAGCAGATCCTGAGCACGTATCCGCAATGGAAGGACGTCTTGCGCCCGAACGCGGTGAAGACCATCGCCGTCGTGTCCGACGACGACTCGGATCTCGGCGCGACGTCGTTTCTCAACAGCCTCCTCGCGCTCGACCCGACGTTCGCGGGTTTCAAGTTCGACGGGATCGTCTCCTTCGAATCGGGCGAGCAATGCATTTTCCAGTGCGCCTTCGGGGCCTGCGCGAACTGCCCGCTCACCTGCTGCAACAAGGCGTCGTTCGCGTGTGAGCCGATCTCCGCGGCCGAGGGCAAGGTCTACAAGCAGCTCGTGCAGCAGACCGGCGGCATCCTCGGCAATCTGTGCACGCAGGACTTCGATCCGGTCTTCAACGACATGGCGACGGCCGTCGTCGCGGAGTCCAAGATCTCGTGCGACTACCCGATCCCGCCTCCGCCCAACGGCGAGATGATCGACCCGAAGAAGGTCAACGTCGTCTACACCAACAGCAATGGCACGAAGAACACGATCTACAACGTCCCCGGGGGTTCGGCTGATTGCGGTAATAATGGTGGGTGGTAT
This sequence comes from Polyangium sp. (in: bacteria), assembly GCA_031374535.1. Taxonomy (GTDB): domain Bacteria; phylum Myxococcota_A; class Polyangia; order Polyangiales; family Polyangiaceae; genus Polyangium. The sequence continues at coordinate 3,657 of JANMGF010000721.1, read as the reverse complement.
TTCGATGTCCCCGTCGCCCCGACGAAAATCACCGTTTGTCAGAACACCTGCGCCGCGTTGCAGGGCGATCCGGGCGGCAAGGTCGAGGTGCTCTTCGGCTGCGAGACGCAGATCAAGCCGCCGGAATGAGCCTCACGAGGCGAGCACGAACCGCAATCGCTCTCCGGGTCTCCGCCGCGCGAGCGCGCCCCACGACGAGCGGCATACCACGGCGAGCACCGGATACCCGCCCGTCGTCGGATGATCCGGGCCGAGCACGATGGGCGTGCCGTCCGTCGTCACCTGCATGGCGCCCCGCAACATCGGCACGGGCAGCGCAAGATCGGGCCCTTCCCGGGGGATTTTCGCGCCTTCGAGCCTTTGCCCCACCCGGTCGCCGAGGCGCGAGACGACGAACGTGGAGGAGAGCAAGACGTCGAGCGCGCCCGTGGGAAAACGATCCACGTGGGGGCCCTCGTCGATCACGATGGTCGCGATTTCGTCCTCGGATATCGCCGTGGAATGCGGGATGAACCGCGTGTCGGCTCCTTCGGGATCCCCCACGGGCACGATATCGCGGCGTCGGAGCGCGCGCCCTCCCGCGCCGCCGAGGCGCGCGACGAGCAAGGTCGCCCGCGCCCCGAGCGTCATGGGCACGTCGACCCCACCCCGCACCGCGAGATACCGCACGGCGCGTGTTTCCTCGCCCATCCGGAACGATTCGCCGTCCGCGAGGCGGAAGGGCGCCGCGCCATCCACCGAAATCGAAAGGTCTCCCCGCGCCCGCACCAAAAGCGCCCCGAGCGGGACCTCGATCGCCGCCGCGTCGGGCGTATTGCCCACGGCCGCGTTCGCCGCCGCAAACGTCTCCGGATCGAGCGGCCCCGAAGGCGGAAGGCCCCGCGCGAGCTGGCCCGCGCGCCCCCCGTCCTGCACCGTGGCGCACGCGGGAGCCGCTTCCACGATGAGCGCTCGTGCAGAATGTTCATTTATGACAACCGTATTTTGTACCGGCCCCGGCCCCACGTCCCCTGGCGCGGCTCTGTCGAACCGCACCCTGTCCCCCGGCGAGAGCAGGATCGGCGGATCGCGGCCGGGATCAAAAAGCGCGACGGCCTTCGCGCGGCCGAGCAGGCTCCAGCCCCCGGGCGAATCGAAAGGATAGATGCCAGTGAACGTCCCTGCAATGCCGACGCTGCCCGCCGGCACCCGTGGACGCGGCGAACCCCGACGCGGCAAAACCAGCCGCGGATCGATGGGCCCGAGATACCCGAACCCCGGCAAAAAACCGACGAGCTCGACGATGACCTCGCGCTCCGCGTGCAAACGTATGATTGCCTCGGTCGAGAGGCCCAGCGCACCCGCGACCGCTTCGAGATCCGGTCCATCGTAGACGACCGGGATCACGTGGGTTTGTCCGGATGCGTTTGTCCCCGCCGCGCTGGAAGCTGAAGCCGTGATCAACTTCGCAATCTCGGCCGAACGCGCGACGTTCGTCACGACAACCACGCCGCCGCCCACCACGACGTCGCTCTCCGGCAACGCCGCGCGGAGGGCCAGGGCCGCCGCATGCGTCCGCGTCGCACGATCGGGCGCGGCCTCGATACCGAGATCAACGTAAAACGCCGATTCCCCGTACGGAAGGACAGAAACCCCGCGGATCACGACGACACACGCCCTTCGAGGAGCCCCGCCGAAACGAGCCCCTCCCGCACGGCATGTGCGATCTCGAGCGCGCCCGGCGTATCGCCATGCACGCAGAGCGTCTCGAACGTGCCCGCCCCGGCGAGACGTAAAGCCTGCGCCCGCGCCGCCGCCGGATCCGTGATCAACGCTCCTGCCCGCGCACGAGGCACGAGTTTCCCGTCGGGCCCATACACGCGATCGGCAAACCCTTCGCGTAGATAGGTTCGTCCCCTCGCCGCCACGAGCTTCGCGAGCGCGCCCTCGGGCGGACCCACGAGCGCCACGGAAAAACCGAGCCCGGCGTCGATGGCTTCGATCACCGCGGCCGCGATCAAAGGGTCCTTCGCCGCATCGTGGTAAAGCGCGCCGTGCGGCTTCACCGCCTCGATCACGATCCCTACCCGCCGCGCCACCCGAGCGAGCGCATCGATCTGCGCCTGCACGGACGCCACGAGCTGCGCGCTCGTCAAGGAGAGGCTCGTCCTGCCAAACCCTTCTCGATCCGGGTACGACGGGTGCGCGGCGAGCCGGGCGCCCGCATGACGCGCGAGCAGGCACGCCCGCTCCATCGTCGCCTCGTCGCCCGCATGCCCGCCACACGCGACGTTCACCATCGTCGCGATCGAATAAAGCTCCCCTGGCTCGCCCTCGAGCTCGCCGAGGTCCACGTTCAGCGATACGGCCATGACGCCCCTCACCATGCCATCCTAGGGATCCGAGCGCACCACGGTCCACGTGAGCGCGTGCCAGAATGCCCCCGCTGCTATGCCCGGCTGCGCGCCTACGGCCACCAGCGTGAACGCCCGCCCGTCCTCGAAATCGGCCTGCGAGAGCCCGCCCCGCGCCAGGGCCGCCTCCAGCGGAGCCGCCGAGGTCTGCACGGGTTGTCCCGGCGGGAACGTGAGGATCTGCGCCTGCGCAATCGAGCCCATCTCGACCCGCGCGAGCTTTTGGAAAGGCGGAAAAGGCCCCACGGCGCCCGACGTGAGCGAAGGCGCGACCTGCTGCGGGTTGCCGCCCTCGGTCCCGGGCACGATTCGCATGTCCACGGTGGGCATCGCCTGCGAAGCATGCGCGGCCTGGAGCGACAACGACGCCTCCGCCATCACCCGCGACATGGCCGCCGCGACGATCCCGGGATTGGGCGTGTCCAGCGAATACGCGCTTCCACAAGCCTCCTTTTCAAGCGGATCAGTATGGCCGGGCCCGCCCAGACAACCCGTCGGTACGAGCAGGAGGCTCCGCTTGGCGGTGAATGCCGAAGCCGGAATCACCGCCACCGGCGCCACCACCACGCCCGCCGGCGCATTTCCCCCGGTAAGCTCCGCGCACCCGAGATCCTTGGTCTGGGCGAGGTCGCCCGCGACGACGTGTAAATACACATCCGTGTCCGCCGCGATCACGCTCGCCGGATCGACGCGTGTGGCCGCGGCGAACGCGAGCCCGGACGTATCGGATGGAAAGGGCGCCGGATCTCCGCCGTCGGGGTAGGGGACGAAGCAGAAACGAATGGCGTCGTGATCGTTGATGCCATTGACGAGCGTGAGCACGGGGGGCCCGTCGGGCTCGGGGACCACCTCACCGCCGCCCGCGCCCCCGCCGCCGCCTGCGCCGCTCGACGACGAGGCGCCCGAGGAAGCGCTCGTGCCGAGGAGCGGGTCGTCCGTGCCCTGGGCGCAGCCTGCCTGCAAGGCGAAGGCGAGGGGCACGAGGACGGCGAGGAGCGGTCTTGTCGAGCAGGGAGGGACGATCATGCGCCGAGTTTAGCGCGCGCCGAGGGATCTAGCGGCGGATCGAGTACATGAAGCTCGCCTTCGGCTGACGGAGCCACCGGTCGGCGATCGTCTTCCGGAGGTCGGCATACGCGCCGGGCGCGTCCACGTATTTCGCGACGAGCGCCTCGGCGCCTGGTTTGTCGCCGCTGCCTTTGATTTTCGACACGATCCCCATGAGTTTTTTGCTCGCCGCCGGGAACGCCTCGAGCTTCATCGA
>JANMGF010000710.1:0-5071 GCA_031374535.1 Polyangium sp. (in: bacteria) | reverse complement strand
GGACAGGGCTCACGCCCCGCGCATTTCGTACTCCACCGTCTGACGCCCGAGCACCCGCCCGGTCGCGTCCACGACCTGTACCTGCCAGCGCAAGTGCACCGTCTCGTAGCAGGAAAGCAGCGCGCCCCAGACCATGTGCCGCCGCACGATACGCGGGTCGGCGCGGACCCGGAACGAACGCGCGGTCTTGTGTTCGTCCACCCCGAGCACAACGAAGCCGCTCGCGAGGATCTCATCGTCGGCGTCGACGAGGTCGAACCGGAGCTCTGCGGGCGCGCTCTGCTGGACGCCCTCGAGCCGGAGTTGAACAAGGACGCCGAGCCCTCTTCCAGGCTGCGCGTCGAGGACGCCCGTGGCCCCGTCGACGTCCTCTCCGCCGTCCCGCCACCGTGACCGCTCCAAACTCCTGCTTTTGCCGTGAATTTGCCGCTTGGTTGCGAAGTAAGTCTGCTGCTCGCGCATGATGTCCACCCGGCCACATGGGCCTCGGAGGGACCTGCCCAGCCCTACGCTGACGCAGATCCCCCCTCACCCTGCTCCATGTGTTCACGGTCGGTTTCGTACGCAGAATTCGAACCGCCCTCTCAAAAAGGGTGGGACAATGTGAGCAGATGGCCTCTCTCCGAACGAGGCCCAGTCATCACGGCTTGCCGGCGCCTCGCGCAGCGAGCTCACGCCGCAGCTTCGGCAGATCCTTCTTCGGCACCTTCCGAACGATGTCCGCGATGCGCGCGCGCTCGTCGTCCTCGGGGAAGGTGCAAACATCCATGGGCAACACGTCGAGCCCGCGCGCGATGCGCTCCAGCGTCTCGACGGTGATCGCAGCGAGCCCGTGCTCGATGCTCGACAGATGGCCTTTCGAGAGCTGGCCCACTTCTGCAACGTGCTGGAGGGATAGACCTCGTTCGAAGCGAAGCTCGCGGATACGGGCGCCAACCTTGGCGGCAGCGGGAGAGGGTGTCGTTCGTCTGGGCATGAACGACCCCTACCACGAGCAACCGTCCGTGGACAAACGTAAAGTTTGGCCTGGAAGCACCAGCCTTGCCTGACCGTTGATCTGGCGGCACGGCAAGCACGGCGGCGGCTGTGTGGGTGCCCGACTGACAAGCACCTAGAAATCGTACGCACGCAAATTTTTCGTGTCGTCAAAGAGGCTCGAGCCTGACGTATACGATGGGCTGACCCATCGTCGGCCCGGCAAGCAGCTCGGGAGGTGATGACGGTGTCGCGTATACGTCTCCAGTTCCAGACCGACGATGCACGGGTTCAGGCGCTGTGCACTCGGTACTGGGAGTCGACGGAGGGTGGCCAGTTCGTGCACAAGGTCCCCGCCGTCGCCGCCGAGGCAGCGATGCCGGAGCACCAGCTCATCCAGCTCGTCAGGGGCTCCTGCCGTGCGTCCTCGGACATGGCATGCGCTTGCGTGTAGACGCTCATCCAGATCCGCAGAAAACCGGACCACGAGTTCGGTCTGATGGCCGGAGTGGGCGCGGGTTGGGACTGGGTCGAGACGTTCGTCGCGGGGACAAACCACGAGTAGGACGGGGGGCTTGCGGGCGCTCTGGAGAAAAACGAAGGCCGGGAGCGCTACCTCCCGACCTTCTATGTCGCGCGGGCGCGTGACGGGGGGACCGTCGCGCAGGTCGGGCGACAGGGCCAAGAAAACGGCGCCTGCGGGATGGGCGCATGGTCGATCTCTCCGATGCCCGGTGCGGCTTTTGTCGACACACATTCTGGCTCTGCCCGCCGTGTGATCGCGGTCGACTGTATTGCGGTCCTCTCTGCCGCGCCGTCGCGCGCAGGGCATGTCTGCGCCGCGCAAACCGGCTGCACCGCGAGAGCCCCGAGGGACGACTCGATCATCGCGACCGGCAACCGGCATACCGGGCTCGGCAAATCGATGTGCTCTACGAACGCTGGGTAGACCACGAGCGCAGCCTCGGCGCCATGGTCACGCGCACGCTCGGCCTGCTCGACGCCTATGGCTCCGCCGTGCTCCAAAAAGCCGTGGCCGAGATGATCGAGCGCGGTCCCCATGATCCCGGCGCCCTCGCCATTCTCTGCGAGCAGCAACGACATCAATCGAACGCAGCTCCGCTCGTCCCCCATTTCGCCGAGCACGTCCGCGAGCGTGACGTGCTCCCCCACGACCTCGGAGACTACGATGATTGACCTCCAAGAGCACTTGAAGCGCATCGGGCTGCGCTCGGGCCGCGAGCCCATCGACGCCCTGCTCGTCCACGCCCAGAAAAGCAAGCTGTCGCCCGTGCAATTCCTCGAAGAGCTCGTCTCCCTCGAGATGCGCGAGCGCGACGCGGCAAACCTCGCGCGTCGAAGCAAAGACGCGGCGCTCGGTATTCTCGCGCCCCTCGACCGCTTCGATGGGAACCACCCACGCGCGATCGAGCGCGAGCTCTATGAGCACCTTTACGCGCTCGATTTCCTCGGTCGGGGCGAGAACGTCCTCTTCCGCGGCCCTGCCGGTGTCGGAAAGACGACGCTCGCCAAAAACATCGGCCTACGCGCCCTCGAGCGTGGCTACTCGGTCCTCTTCCGCACGCTCCCCGCAGCGCTGGCCGACCTCATGCGCCAGGAATCGATTCCCGCTACCGAACGAAGGCTCCGCCGCTATACCTCGCCGGACCTTTTGATCCTCGACGAGCTCGGCTACGTGCCCTGCGACAGCCGCGCAGCCGACTTGCTCTTCCACATCGTCAGCCGTCGCCACGAGCAGAAGTCAATCATCCTGACGACCAACCTCGCCTACAAGCAATGGGGCACCGTCTTCAAGGATGCCTCCTGCCTCGGCGCCCTCGTCGACCGCTTCGCACAGCACTGCCACACCATCGATATCGACGCCGACTCCTGGCGCCAGAAGTCCTCCCTACGCCGCTCCCTCGCCGCACGCGAAAAGCGACGCAACGACGATTGAACGCTCAAGAGGCGGATCGGCGGGTCATCGACGGCGTTGAGCGAGCAGAGCGACATCGGGGCGTCGAACTCGCGACCGCGGCAGTGTCGAACTCGTGGCCCCCGACGAGATCGACGATTTCCGCGGATCGCGATGGTCGTCTACAAGTGACCCTTCGCCGCCGAGCGCGCCCATCCCGTTCGTCATCCGTGAGCCCGACATCGAGCCCAACATCCGCCCCCTGGCGTGTTGTTGTCAAGTGACAACATCGGACGGGGGCAAAAGGTGCTTGCAACCACGCCCCGACCATGCACAGCATCGAGCCATGGATCTTGGGGATCGGGTCAAGCAGGCCCGTCAGCTCCGCGGCATCAAGAGCACCGAGCTCGATCGCCTTGCGGGCGTGTCGCAGGGGACGACGAGCCGGCTCGAGAGCAAGCAGCGCGGGAAGTTCGGGGGGACCGCCACGACGGTTGCACGCGTCGCGAAGGCCCTGCGCGTGAACATGGAGTGGCTCATGACGGGCCAGGGAGCGATGGAGGAGACGGAGGAAGACCCGATCCCGAATCGCGCCATCGCCGCGAGCATCGCGCGTGACGGAGGCGTGGACGAGGACGCGATCCGCGCCGTCCTCGCCATGCCCGTCAAGGACGCCGAGGCCCGCACGGTCTTGTGGTGGATCGACGCCTTTCGCGCCCGCGAAGCCTTCCTCGCGCAGGAGCGAGAGATCACCGGCGCAGCCCCAGCGAAGAAGCCGACGCGCGCCCGATCGCGCGCCACCTAGGGCATGGACGCGCGGACCTTGGCACTTGACATGATTGGCGCCTGCCAGTACCGTCTGCCACCATGCCGCGAGCGGAGCGAGGCCGACGCGACGACGACCAGGGCGAGGGGCGAGACGCTCCCGCCGCGTCGCGACGACCGAAACCCGCCCGAGCAGCAGCCCGCCCCCGCGTCAGCGGCAAGTGGACGCAAATCGCCGTCCTCCTTCGCAGGATCGCCGACCTCATCGAGGCGCCCGAGGACGACGACCCGGAGAGTGGCAACCGCCCCCGCCGTCGTCCCGTGCGTTTCGACGTCCCCCCGCCGCCCATTCATCCCCCGAGCGATATCGATCGGCAGCGCGCGCGGGAAGACCTGCGCCGCCTCGGTTTCAAAGTGAACAAATGAGCGACGACACGAAGCGCCGCGGGCGAGGCCGCGGAACCATTGAGCCGATGCCGAACGGCACCTTTCGCCCCCGCCTCCCCGGAGCCGGCGCGCGCCTCCGCCCGTGCACGACGTACGAGGAAGCCGAACGCTTGCTCGATGCCGCGCTCGGCGAGCTCGCCGAGGGCAACGCCGTCGAGCCCGGAGGCTTGACGCTCAAAGCATGGGGCGTGCGTTACCTGGACGATCGCGAGCTCGGCGGAAACCGCGACGTCAAGACCGACCGATCCCGCTGGCGGAGACACATCGAACCGGCCTATTTCGCCGATTGGCACGTCGCCTCGATCCGCGTGCAGGACGTCCGCGAGTGGGCCCGCGAGCTCCTTCGGAAGAAAGCCGCGCCCGGGCAAGGCCACAAGAAGATCAAGGACCGCAAGATCTCCCACGAGACCGCGCAATACAGCCTCAACCTCCTTCGATGCGCGTTCGAAGCCGCCGTCGAAGCTGGCCACCTCGAGGCCAACCCCGCCCGCGGTGTCCGCCTTCCTCACAAGAAGAAGGCCCGCACGCACGACCCCTGGACCTACCTCGCCCCCGAGGAGCAGACGGCGCTCATCACGTGCGAGGCGATCCCGCTCGAAGGCCGATGTTTGATCGCCTTCGCCCTCGGGACGGGCACGCGCGAGAGCGAGCAATGGGCGCAGCACCTCACGGACATCGACCTCGCGCGAAACATGATCACCGTGCGTTACGGCTCCCACGGCAAACCGCGCAAGAACGGCCGGATCTACCACATCCCGATCCTTCCCCTCGCGCGCTGGGCCCTTGATCAGTGGCTCCCTGTCGTCGCCGCGCGCCCGAACCCGCACCGCCTCTTGTTTCCGCTCCCCTCGGGAGCTCGCCGCGCCGCGAAGAAGGCCCCCGCCGAGTGGCCCGAGTGGCTCGCCGCCGCGAACCTTCGCCCCGAGCGCCGCCACGACGGCCGCCACGTCCGATGGCACGACCTCCGCC
>JANMGF010000664.1:0-11470 GCA_031374535.1 Polyangium sp. (in: bacteria) | reverse complement strand
TCGCGCAACGATGCGAAAGCAACAAGCGTAATGTCCGCAAACCTTGCAACGGAACAGCAGAGCGAGCTATTAGCTCGGGACAGGAAGAGCGCTTTTATTACGAATCCAATCCGGAGCATGCACGGACGTTCCTGGAGGGCTACCGTCATGAGTAGCTGGGAGTACACGAATTTTCGTCCCAAATGGGCTCTCGATGCGGATGACCGCAAATTGCTCTCGGAGATGCCCGACGTTGGCGATATGCCTGCTCTCGTTCCATCGGTCGCTACGCGCCTCCTGCCCACTCGTGGCGGTAGCGGTATTTCTGCCGCAACGCTCAGCGATGCCATTCTTTCCAAACAACGCATACTGAACTATGCATCCTACGAGGTCGTACGCGGAATTGACCCTTCCTTCTCCGACCTTCGTCGGATCGATGAGCAATGCCTCCAGCTTGGAAAATTGGACTTCGAGCCTTTCGAGGAGGGCAGCTTCGTTATTCCTGCTGAACTCAAAGCCGAGCCCCTGAGCATCAAGACGGACGAGGGCGTACGTGAGTTCACGACCGCAAACGTGGTCGAGCGGTTCAATCAAGTGATCAGTGGTTTGCCGGGCATGGGCATCGATTTTCCTGTTTCGATGGGTTTGATCAGCGAAATTACCGAGCTGAGCAAACTGCTGAAACGAGATGTGGGTTCGCTGGAATTCCTGACGGAGCTTTCGCTTGATATGGGTGAGCGCCGTAGGTCGGTTCGGCATCGCATTGACCAGGAATATATTAAAGCGGTCGAACAAATCCGAGAATCACGTCAACAGGTCCTTATTCGATCAGGGGATACTCTGGTGGGCATCCTGGTCGCCGTGGACTTCGAGAAAGGCAAACTCAAGGTTCGGCTCGACTCCGAAGGACAACACACGATTCCCGGAACGTTCTCGTCTCTCCTAACGAATGCCTTGGCATCGAGCCTCATGAAAAAGGCGCAATTTCATGGAAAAATAAAATACGTGTCTGGAATTCCGACACACATAACGCTGGTTAAGCTCGTACCCACGCAGGAATAAGCGTGCAGGCGATACACCCGAGAAACAATCGTCTGAGCGAACGCGCTCGAGCTACCCACGACAAACGCAACCTACCCTTCCGGTTGCACAAAACATCGAAGACCGATCGGCCTCTACCATCGCCCTCGCGCCCCGTCCCCGCAGACCCCTCGGCCTCCCTCAACGACCCTGCACCCCGTCCCCGCAGACCCCTCGGCCTCTCCCATCACCTCGCAAGCGCTCCCCAACAGACCCTCCGGCCTGGACGCAGACGCCTGCATCTCGATCCCCGAGACCAAACGGTCTCCCCGAAGCACGCGCAACCACCCCGGCAAAGACCGATCGGCCTCTCGGATCGAGTTTCCACCCTGATCCGGAGACCTCCAGGCTTGCCAGCTCACATCTTCGCGCCGCCGCCCACCTCCTCGACAACCGCCAAGATCTCCTCATCCGCCAGGATGTGGCTCGACGACTTGGCCTTCTTCAAGATCGCCTCCACGAGCTCCTTGGAAGGCTCGATCCGCCGCTGACGCAGCCAAAAGTTCACGTTCGAAGCACCCGACATGTACCCCACGCAGATCTCCTGCTTCCGTCCGAACATGCCCGCCGGCACGCCCGAATAGATCCGATCCGCCAGCCACGCGTCGCCCTTGGCCTGCGCCTTGATGATCGCCGCCGCATGCACCCCCGTCGCCGTACGGAACGCGTCACGGCCCACGAGCGGGTAGTTGATCGGGATCTGCCAACCCACCGCCTCGGCAGCCGTGTTGCAGTACTCCAGCATGTGCGTGAGGTCCTGATGCTCCAGGAGACCCAGGAGCTTCAGGTTCAGCAGAATGAGCTCCATCGCCGCGTTGCCCACACGCTCGCCGATCCCGAGCGCCGTGCCGTGCACCCGGTCAGCCCCGAACTCCAGCGCCCAGAGCGCGTTCTCCAGCGCGAGACCTCGATCATTGTGTCCGTGCCAGTCGATACGGACCTTCCCGTCCGCGCCGTGGCCCGCGACGATCGCCTTCGCGAACGTGATCAGGTTACGCACGCCGTCGGGCGTCGCGTGGCCCACGGTGTCGCAGAGACAGAGCCGGGATGCGCCGTGATCGATCGCCATCTTGAAGAGCGTGGCGAGCATGTCGGGTCGCGAGCGCGTCGTGTCTTCCGTGACGTACGCGACGGGCAGGCCCGCCTTCACCGCGACGTCGATCGCCTCGGCGCTCCGCTTGACGATCATGTCGAGGTCCCAGTCCTCGGCGAGCTGGCGGATCGGGCTCGAACCGATGAAACAGTAGACCTCGACGGGGATCCCGGCGCGCTGGGAGATCTCGATCATCGGGGTGATGTCGGAGACCACGGTGCGCCCCGCGCACGCGACGCCGAGGGGCAAGCGGTTGTCCGTGATCTCGCGGCACATGCGCAAGACGTCGTCGAAGGCACGCTTCGAACTGCCGGGCAGGCCGATGTCCGCCACGTGGATGCCGATCTTGGACATCAGGTGGATCAGCCGAAGCTTCTGCTCGATGCTGGGATCGGCGACCGAGGGGTTTTGCAGCCCGTCGCGCAACGTCTCGTCGAAGAACGTGACGTCCTTCGGAATGAGGCGTCCTTTACGGCCGATCTCGTTCCAGTCGTAGATGAGGTCGTCGGAGCGGAAGTCGGGCTGGACGCTCATACGCGCAAGTATAAGCGGGTTCCCGCCCATCGGACGAGGAGACGACGACGAAGCACTGCGTCACGCGCGCGCGACGCGCTTCGACGCACGCCCACGGGCGACGATCGTGACCCCGGCAAGGATGAACGCGCCCCCGAGCAAGGTGAGAGCCGAGGGCGTCTGGCCAAGCTGAAGCGCGGCGAGCACGACGACGAAGAGGGGCTGGAGATACACGTAGATCGTGACGAGCGTGGGGCTCGCGCGCCGAAGGGCCCAGGCATTCACGCCATACGCCAGCACCGTCGGCACGAGGACCACGAACGCGACGAGCCCGATCGCTCCCGACGACCAGCGCGGCGCATCACGCACGAGCGTCGCCGCGCCGATGGGAGCGAAGAGGAGCGCGCCCGTGCCAAAGACGTAGGCCATCACGGCGAGCGTTCCGTGACGACCAAGCGCGGCCTTCGAGTAGACCACGTAGACCGCGTAGGAAAGGGCGTTCAGGAGGACGAGCGCGTCGCCGGGCGCAGGGAGCGCGAACCCGGAGAGCGCGGCGATCCCGAACGCCGCGAGGAAGAAGCCGAGGGCCGCGCGTACGTTCAGCCGATCACGGCCGGTGAGCACCGCGATGGCCGCCGTGAAGACGGGGATCGTGGCCACGAGCAGCGTCGCGGAGACGGGCGAGGTCATGCTCAAACCGCGCAAAAAAAGCGCCTGGTTGATCACGATGCCAAACAAGGAAAGCAGCGCGAGCACGCCTCGGTCTCGCCATGAATCGACCCCACCCGCGCCCTCCGCGTCCTTTCGTCGCAGCGCCAAATAGGCCGGGACGAAGACGATCGCGCCGCCCAGGATACGCACCATCGCGAGGGCCTCGGGCGCCACGCCGAAGCGCGGGCTCATCGCGATTTTGCCCTCGACGGCGAGCGTGCCGAACGCGATTTGCACGACGAGCAGCGCCGCGTGGATCGACAGCCGCGTCTCCGGCGTGTCTTGCCCGTTCACGTCACCGGCGAGGGAAGTCATGGCCCCCGGCTCGACGCCGGCCTAAGCTCTGCGCGCCGTGATGTCGATTTGGCAATCCCTCCCCGAGTTTGGAACTGGTGTCCTTTACGCGATCCTGCTCGCCGCGGCGTACACCTTCGCCGTCGCGCTCGCCTCGAGCACGGGCAGGCCTCGCCTGCTCCAGGCTGCTCGGCTTGGCGCGTTCGGGACCGTCGCCCTCGTTGGTCTGTCGGTCCTGGTCCTCGCGTTCGCCTTCGTGAGCCATGACTTCCGGATCAGTTACGTCGCTCGTTACAGCGACCGCTCGATGACCACACCGTACCTCGTCGCTGCCCTCTGGGGTGGACAGGACGGCTCGCTGCTCTGGTGGCTCTTTCTCACGTCGTGTTTCTCCGCGGGCTGCGTGGCGTGGCTCCGGCGCAAGTACCTCGAGCTCCAGCCCTTCGTGATCGCCACGCTGATGACCATCATCGGCTTCTTCGCGATCCTCATGATCTTCGCGGCGAACCCGTTCTCGACGAGCGCAGGCGGCGCGCCCGTGGACGGCAGCGGGCTGAACTATCAGCTCCGCAACTTCTACATGATCATCCACCCGCCGAGCCTCTACGTCGGGTTCACGAGCTCGGCGATCCCCTTCGCGTTCGCCATCGCGGCGCTCGCCACGGGCAGGCTCGACAACGAGTGGATCGTCGCGACGCGCAAGTGGATGCTCTTCGCGTGGCTCTTCCTGTCGATCGGCAACGCCCTCGGCATGTTGTGGGCCTACGAGGAGCTCGGCTGGGGCGGCTACTGGGCCTGGGATCCCGTGGAGAACGCGGCGTTTTTGCCGTGGCTCACGGCGAGCGCATACGTGCATTCGACGATGATCCAGGAGCGCCGCGGGATGCTCAAGGTCTGGAACGTCTTCCTCATCTGCGCGACGTTTTTCCTCACGATCTTCGGCACGTTCCTCACGCGATCCGGCCTCATCTCGAGCGTGCACTCGTTCGCCCAGTCGGGCATCGGCATCTTCTTCGTCTACTACATGGGCGTGATCGCCGCGGTGAGCATCTCGCTCATCGTCTGGCGGTTGCCGCGCCTGCGCAGTGAAGGATCGTTCGAGTCGGTCCTGTCGCGCGAGACCGCGTTCGTGCTGAACAACTGGGGCTTCGTCAGCCTGACGGTGTTCATCGCGACGGCGACGACGTGGCCACGCATCAGCGAGTGGCTGCTCAACCAGGAGTCGACGCTCGGGCCGACGTTCTACAACACCTGGATCCCGCCCCTCGCGCTCCTGATCTTCTTCCTGATGGGCGCGGCGCCGCTGCTCGGCTGGCGCAAGACGAGCCCGGAGCTCTTCCTGAAGAGCTTCCGCTGGCCCGTGGCGGTGCTGCTCGGCGTCGGCGCGCTGCACCTCGCGCTCGGCAAGCGCTTCAACTACCCGGCCTTCTACGACGCCGCGCCGATCTACGAGGGCACCCTCGGCCGCGCGCTCGCGTGGGTCTCGGGCAAGCTGCCGTTCGTCACGGTGATGCTCGTCGCGTTCAACATCACCGTCGTCGTGCAGGAGTTTTACCGCGGGATCGCGGCGCGTCAGCGCACGAAGAACGACGAAGGGATCTTCACGTCGTTCTACAACCTCGTCGCCAAATCGCGCCGTCGTTATGGCGGCTATACGGTGCACGTCGGCATCGCGATCATGTTCCTCGGCTTCACCGGCCGCGCGTGGGGCATCGACAAAGAGCTCAGCATGTCGCCCGGCGAGCAGGCGCAGATCGACTACTACCAGGTCACCTACGTCGGCCCGCGTATGGAGGTCGACAACGAGAAACGCATGATCTTCACGGACCTCGACGTGGTCCGTCAGGGCAAGGCCATCGGCCGCGTGACGCCCGCGAAGTTCATCTACAAGACCGGCGCCGAGCAGCCCTCGACCGAGGTCGCCAAGCACATGACCATCCGCGACGATCTCTACGTGATCGTGGGCATGGTCAACCCGACGACGAAGGTCGCGTCGTTCCAGTTCCACGTGAACCCGCTGGTCAACCTCATCTGGATCGGCGTGGGGATCCTCATGCTCGGCGCGATCACGTCGATGTGGCCCGATGTCGCGCTGGAGGAGGCGGGCGCGTTCGGGTACATCCGGGCCGCGGCCTCGGTCGCGACCTCGGTCATCTTCGCCTTGCTCCTCGCGGGCGGGCCAGCCCTGGCCTACGGCGGAAGCCGCGCCCCACCCGCGCCGATCGTGGACATACCCGCCTCGCTCGCGCCCGCCAAGTAACGCCGCATGACGACCCGACGAACTCCGCTTCACGTCGCCCTGCTCGCCTCGGCAGCTCTCGTCGCAGCATGGCTGACGTTCGATCCGCACCTCGCGCACGGGCAACACTCGGGCGGCACGGGGACCGTTTCGATCCAGAACGAGACCGAGCGCCAGCTCTTCTGGAGCCTCATCTGCACCTGCGGATGCCCGCGCGAGACGCTGGGGACCTGCCCTTGCGACATCGGCGCCAGCCGCCGGACCGCGCTGCGCGAGCTGCTCGCCGAGGGCAAGACGGTCGAGCAAGCGCAGGACGTGTACATGTCGCTGTACGGCACGAAGTCGCTCGCGGTGCCGCGCAACCAAGGGGCGAGCCGCGCGCTCTGGGCCGTGCCAGGGGCGGCGATCGTGATCGGCGCCGGCTTCGTGTTTTTCGTGCTGCGCCGCTGGCAACGTCGCGGCGTCGCGGCGGCAGGGCTCGCGGGGGCTCGCACCACCGACAAGAACAAGGCGCGTGACGCCTACGACGACAGGCTCGATCAGGAGCTGAAGGATCTCGACGACGAATGAGCTCCGAGACCAGCACGGACAAACGCGACCCGAAGGTCGATGCGGAGCTCGAGGGGAAGATCGCGGATGCCGTGAAGATCGGCCTTCCGGCGGCCACGGTCCTGCTCGCGATCGCAGGCGGCGTCTTCGTGGACGTGTCCACGGCGATCCTCGTCCTCGCGGCCGGCGCGCTCGTGACGGTGATCGCGATGTTCTGGGCGAGCCTACGCACGGTGCTCGGCGAGACGCAGCTCTCGGGCGCAGACGCCTACGCGATCGGCGCCCCACCGCGCGCCGAGGAAGAGCAGAAGCGCGCCGTGATCCGCGCGCTCAAGGACCTCGAGTTCGAGCGCAGCGTCGGCAAGATCAGCGACGAGGACTATCGCGTCCTCACCACGCGGTACCGCGCCGAGGCGAAGCGCCTGCTCCAAATCCTCGACGAGGACGCGGCGCCCGGTCGAGACCGGGCCGAGGTGCTCGTGCAGCGTCGCCTGAAGCAGCTCGGCCTGCTCGACAAGGACGAGACGAGCGCGGCGGGCGAGGACGACGAGGCACCGGACGCGACGGACGCGACGGACGCGACGGACGCGACGGACGCAACGAAGAGCGAGGCCGTAGTGCCCGCGCCCGAGCCTCTGCCGAAGCCCAAGAAAAAGAAGAAGTCGAAGAAGGCGGCGCGTCCGGCGGAGAGCGACGAAGCCCCCCCGCAACGCGCGTGCGCCGCGTGCAGCACGGAGAACGACGAGGACGCTTTGTTCTGCAAGAAATGCGGGGCGCGCATGAACGCGCCCGAGGCCCCCGCGGCCGAGACCGACGAGGAGGCGGACGCGTCATGAGGTTGGTTCGACGAACGCGCCTCGGTCTCTTCGTCGCGGCGCTCGCCTTCGCCGCGCCACTCGTCGCGACGGCCGCCGGCTCGGACAAACCCGACGCCGGCCCGGGCAAACCCGACGCGGGCGCAGGAGATGCAGGCCCGGGGGATGCCGGTGCAGGGGACGCCGGGAAAACGGCCGGCCCGCTCCCGCCCGGACATCCCGACACGGGCGCGCTGCCGCCAGGGCATCCGAGCGTGGGTGACGAGGGGGCCGAGGCGGATCCTCACGCGCACGGCGATTCCCCGCACGGCGCTTCGCCCCATGGCGAGGCGCCGCGCCAAGCGAACAACGGGTTCTTCGAGCCGCCGCCTGATACGCAGGCCGAGGATCAAACGCTGCCGCCGGGCACGCTCGTGATCACGATCAAGGACGCGGAGGGCCGCCCGATCCCGAACGCGAAGGTCGTCCTCGCCATCCTGAAGAGCAGCGTGGCGCAGGGCGACAAACGCGAGCGGCGCGAGGTCACCGTGGACGCGGAGGGCGGGGCGAGGCTCGACGGACTCGCGGTCGGCGCAGGCACGAGTTACCGCGTGACCACGACGCGGGGCGCGGGGACGTATGCGACGGAGGCCTTCGCGATCTCCGACAAGGCGGGCAAACGGGTCGTCCTGCACGCGTACGAGGCGACGAGCGATCTGAACAACGCGACCGTTGGAGCACAAAGCTTCGTGTTCGTGTCGCTGCGCGAGGATGCGCTCTCCGTCGAGCAGCTGTTCAACGTCTTCAACATCGGCAAGGTCGCCTGGGTCCCGGGCAAGGGCGACGCGCAGGTGGGCCTGCCCGAGGGCTACAAGGCGTTCCGCATCCCCGACACCATGACCGACGTGCGCTTCAACGACGAGGCGGGCAAAGGGCCATGGCTCGGCGGCACCATCGCGCCCGGACGGCACCAGGCCTCGTTCAGCTACCAGGTGCCCCTCGAAGGCAAGGAGCGACAAACCTTCCGCATCGAGCTGCCGGCCCGCGTCGGCGAGGTGCGTATCTTCTCGGAGGCAAACAAGACCATGGGCCTCCAGGTCGCGGGGTTCCCCGACGCGCAACGCCAGCGCGGCAACGACGGGCGCAAGGTGATGGTGACGATGCGCCAGGCGATGCAAGGCGAACGCGGCATCAGCGCGCTCGACATCACCATCACGGGCCTGCCGGTGCCGGGGATGACGCGGTGGATCGCGATGTTCTTCGCGATCTCGGCGGCCGGCCTCGCGGCGGTTTACGCGGCCCGCCAGCGCGCCGAGGGCACGGTCCCCGACGAGGCGAAGGACGATCTGCTCGAGGCACGCGAGGCGCTGCTCGGGGAGTTCGTCGCCCTCGAGAAGGCCCATCGCAAGGGCGACATCGGTCCGAAGACGTACGGGCGTCTGCGGGGGGCCTTGCTCGACGCGCTCGCCCGCATCGAGGCGCGGCTCGACGAGGTGAAGACCGCGCGCGCCGAGATGCGCCGGCGCGACCGCGACAACACGCGACGACCCCGAGGAGAGGCCCGCGGCGAGGGTGGCTCCGCCTGAGACGCAAGGGCGGGGGCCGTTCGTCCGGACGATCGGCCTCGTCGCCTTATCGATCGGGCTCGCCCTCGCCGTGGTAATCGTGGCGCGGGATCGCGCGGCGCCGCCAGCCCGCTGCGCCCCGGGGATGACGGCGCTCGGGGCGCGTTGTTGTGGGGAGGGACAAACCCTCGTGGACACACGTTGCCAGGGCAAACCCCAACGTTGCGCCGCGGGGCTCGAGGCGACCGAGGCTGGCTGCGTGTCGCGTCCACGAGCCGTGGGGATAACGGCCGGCGTCTTGCGTGTCGGGCCGAGCGATTGGGAAGCGCAGGGGCAAGTCACGCCGCGCGCGGTCCCGATCGAGGCGTTCGCGATCGACGCCTACGAGGTGAACGAGGCGCGTTATGCCGCCTGCGTGGCCGCGTCCGCCTGCGCGCCGGTGGTTCTTTCAGAGGAGCCGGGTCGTGCGGTCTCGTCGGTCACGGCGACCGAAGCGAGGCAATTCTGCCACTGGGCCGGCGGCGCGCTTCCGACGCCGGAAGAGCTCGCCTTCGCGGCCGCAGGTCCCAAGGGGCGGCGTTATGCCTGGGGCGAGACGGGCGCGGTTTGTCGGCGTGCAGCGTGGGGCCTCGTGAGCGGGCCTTGTGGCGAGGGCGCGGCCCTTCCCGAGGTCGCGGGCTCGCACCCCGACGGCGCCTCCCCCGAGGGCGTGCACGATCTCGCGGGCAACGTGGCCGAGTGGGCCGCGCCGAAGCAGGCGGAAACGTTACGCCCGAGCCTCGTCGAGGCGCGCGGGGGCTCGTTCGTGGACGGCGCGGCGAGCAAACTTCGAAGCTGGAATCGTCTGGAGATCCCGGCGAACACGCGCTCGCCCTCCATCGGCTTCCGGTGCGTGTATCCGTTCGCGGCTGCGGCGGGTGGCGGCGCCCTCGCGCGTTGATTCGTGCTTGTTTCGCCTCCAAAGCTCTCGTCAAGGGCTCGCGATGGGATAGAGTGCACGCCCCCAAATGACCGCCGCGATTCTCTCGATTGGTACAGAGCTCACCCGGGGCGAGATCGTCAACACGAACGCCGCGTGGCTCTCCGCGGAGCTGACGGCCGCGGGCTTCCACGTGGATGTGATCGACGCCATCCCCGATGACGTGGAACGTATGGTGTCGACCCTGCGGGCGCTCGCGCAGGGGCATCGGCTCATCGTCGTGACGGGTGGCCTCGGGCCCACCACGGACGACCTGACGGCGGTGGCGGCGGCGAAGGCCGCGGGCGTTTCGCTGGTGCGGGACGAGAGCGCGCTCCTGGCGATCCGGCGGCGGGTCGAGTCGCGCGGCAGGACGATGAACGCGGGGCACGAGAAGCAGGCGGATCTGCCGGCCGGCGCGGACATCTTGCCGAACGGCGTGGGCACGGCGCCGGGTTTTTCGTTGCCGATCGGGGACACGCCGCTCTTTTTCCTGCCGGGCGTGCCGCGCGAGATGAAGCGCATGTTCACCGACCAGGTGCTTCCTCGCATCCGCCCGTCGGCGCCGAACAACACGTTCCAGGTGCGTCTCCGGACGTACGGCCTCGGCGAGAGCCTCGTCGGGCAGGCGCTCGCGGGCATCGAGGGCACACACGCGGGCGTGACGCTCGGCTATCGGGTGCATTTCCCGGAGGTCGACGTGAAGGTGCACGCGCGGGGCGCCAATCGAGAAGTCGCGCGGGATTTGGCGGTCCGGGCGGCGACCGAGGTGAAGGCGCGGCTCGGCGACGTGGTGTACGGCGAGGGCGATGAGGCGTTCGCCGAGATGGTGGGCCGCGCGGTGCGGAGCCGTGGTTATCGATTGTCGCTGGCGGAGTCGTGCACGGGCGGGCTCATCGCGCACACGCTGACGCGATACCCCGCGAGTGATTACCTCGTGGGCGGCGCGGTGACGTATGCGAACAGCGCAAAGACGCGCCTGCTCGGCGTTTCGGAGGATACCCTGCGTGGCCACGGCGCCGTTTCGGCCGAGGTCGCGGCGGAGATGGCGGAGGGCGTGCGTCGCGTCTGCGAGACGGACGTGGGCCTCTCGGTGACGGGTATCGCGGGCCCGACGGGCGGCACCGCGGAAAAACCCGTCGGCCTCGTGTATTGGGCCGTTTCGCATCCCGGCGGGACGGTCGTGCGGAACAAGGTTTTTCAGGGCGAACGCGAAGAGGTCCAGATCGCGTCGGCGTATGCGGTGCTGGATCTGCTTCGGCGTATTGCGTTGGGGTTGCCGGAGCGGGCGCAGTAACGCGAGGTCAACGCGCCCCCCCTTTCCTCGTCGGAAAGAGGGGTGCGATTGCGCGTCTCTCCCGGAGCTACTTCGCCATCTGCCGCAGCACGTACTGCAGAATGCCGCCGTTCAGGTAGTAGTCCGCCTCGTTCGGCGTATCGATCCGCGCCGTCGCCGTGAACGTCTTCGTGGTCCCGTCCGCCTTCTTCGCGACGACCTCGAGCTTCTGGAAAGGCGTCACGCCGCCGGCAATACCCTTGATGTCGAACGTCTCGCGCCCGTCGAGCGAGAGCGTCTGCGCGTCCTCGCCCGCGGCGAACTCGAGCGGGAGCACGCCCATTCCGACCAGGTTCGACCGGTGGATACGCTCGAAGCTCTTCGCGATGACCGCACGCACGCCGAGGAGCTTCGTCCCC
>JANMGF010000654.1:0-1285 GCA_031374535.1 Polyangium sp. (in: bacteria) | reverse complement strand
TCGATGACCTTCAGGCCCTCGCCTGGAAAATCGCGCGGGCCATGGGCGTCGCGGTTTTCCTTCTATGGCTGGTATTCCAGGATACGCCGGGCGACGAGGGCGCGCGGTTCAGCGCCGTGGCCCTGGGCCTTTGCGGCGCGGCGCTGCTTTTGCCGCTCTTTCGCACGGGGCTCGCGCGGATCAGCGCCAGCGACCGTCTCTGCAAGAAGACGCTCGTGCTCGGCTCCGGCCCCCTCGCCGACGCCGTGATCACCGGAACCCGGACCCACGATACGGGCGGATTGCGGTTCGTCGGCCGCCTCGTGCAGGAGAATGATCCGGGCCGCGCCGCGCCGGACGTGCTCGGGACCTACAACGACCTGCCGCGCGTCGCTCGCGAGCAGGATTTGCGGCACATCCTCGTCTGCGCCACGGATCGACGGGGCAAATTGCCCATCGACGCGCTGCTCGAGCTCAAGTTCCGCGGCGTCGAGATCGAGGAAGGCGTGGAGTTTTACGAGCGCATCACGGGCAAAATCTTCGTCCGCGAGTTGCGCCCGAGCCAGCTCGTGTTTGCCCACGGCTTCCGGGTCGCGAAGCCAACGCTCCTCGGAAAACGGCTGCTCGACGTGATTTGCGCGTCGATGGGCCTCGTGCTCGCCGCGCCGTTGATGCTCCTGACGGCGCTGGCGGTCAAGCTCGATTCGCGGGGGCCCGTCCTTTATTCGCAGGAGCGGAGCGGCGTGTATGGCCGGCCCTTCACCATTTACAAGTTCCGCTCGATGCGGGTCGACGCGGAGGCCGACGGAAAAGCGCGCTGGGCCATGGAGGACGATCCGCGGGTGACGCGGGTGGGCCGTTTCATTCGCAAGATGCGCTTAGACGAGCTCCCGCAGCTCTGGAACGTGCTCGTCGGCGAGATGAGCCTGGTCGGCCCGCGCCCCGAGCGCCCGACGTTCACGCAGGAGCTCGAGCAGCGCATTCCCTTCTTCCGGCAGCGGCTCTTCGTCAAGCCCGGCCTCACGGGGTATGCGCAGGTGCGGTACCATTACGGGGCGACGACGGAGGACCAGCTGGAGAAGCTCCAGCACGACCTCTTCTACATCAAGACGCTGTCGGTGTGGTTCGATCTGTCGATTCTGCTGGATACGATCAAGGTCGTGCTCTTGCGGATTGGCGCGCGCTGAGCTTCGTAAGGGCGACAAGCTGGGAAGGAATTACGCGGCATCGCCTCCGCGCCGGGGCGCCGCCCCGGACCCCGCGGGGGGCTGTCCGCCCCCTCGACCCCGGACCAGGGCAGGCCCTG
>JANMGF010000576.1:0-12201 GCA_031374535.1 Polyangium sp. (in: bacteria) | reverse complement strand
CCTGACGGCAAGACCAAACACATCGTCATCAGCGCCGTGCCCCTGCTTGATCCGCGCGGAAAAAGCCGCGGCGCCGTCGCAGTGCTCGCGGACGTCACCACGCAGCGACGCGTCACGATGGAGCTCACGGAGACCGCGCGGCACAAGGACGAGTTTTTGGCCATGCTCGGCCACGAGCTCCGAAACCCGCTCGCGGCCATGTCGATCGCTTACGGGCTGCTCGAAGGGGCGACCGACGACGCGCGGAAACGCGGCGCCATGACCGTGCTCGGCCGTCAACTCCAGCACCTGGGGCGGCTCGTGGACGATCTCCTCGATCTGTCGCGGGTCTCTCACGGCAAGATCGAGCTGCGGCGCGAGCGCGTGGACCTCTCCGAGATCGTCCACCAGGTCGCCGGGGAGCAAGAATCCACCTGTCATTCGAGGGGGCTCACGCTCGATCTCGACGATTCTTCGGAACCCCTCTGGATCATGGGTGACCGCGTGCGCCTCGCGCAGGTCGCCAGCAACCTGCTCTCGAATAGCCTGAAGTTCACGGGTCAGGGCGGCAGGATCGAGATTCGGTTGCTGCGCGACGCAGGGTGCGCCGAGCTCCAGGTCGCGGACACGGGCATCGGGATCGAAGCGGATTCGCTCGCAGGGATCTTCGAGCCCTTCGTGCAATCGGGCGCGCCGATCGCCCCCGCCTCCGGTGGGCTCGGGCTCGGACTCGCGGTGTGCAAACGGATCGTCGAGATGCATGGCGGGACGATCGAGGCCAAGAGCGACGGCCTGGGCCTCGGGTCGACGTTGATCGTGCGCCTGCCTCTCGTGGCGGAGGAAGCCTCGCCGCTGCGGCAGAGGGCGGTGGCCGAGCCGAAGACGGCGGAGCCCCGGCGCGTGCTGATGATCGAGGACAGCGAAGACATCACCACGGTGCTCCGGGCCTTGCTCGAGTCGTTGGGACACGTCGTGGAGGCGGCGCCCGACGGTCCCGCGGGCCTCGACGCGGCGCGGCGCTTCCGGCCCGACGTCATCCTGTGTGATATCGGCTTGCCGGGTGGAATGGATGGATACGCCGTGGCCCGCAGGATCCGCGCCGATCCCGAGCTCGCGGGCGCCTACCTCATCGCGCTCACGGGGTATGCGAGGAACGTGGACCGGCAACGCGCAAAGGAGGCTGGCTTCGACGTCCACATCCGCAAGCCCGTCGACAGCGACCAGTTGAGCCGGATCGTGGCCACGGCCCGGCGGCACGCGCGAGAAGGGTGACGACAGAAGGAAAGGGCTGATCGTCCCGGGCGCGGCGCGGGTTTCTCCGTGCTAGCTTCCCGCCCATGACGGAGTTTCGCCGTTTCCGTGGCACGATCGGATACCTCACGAACGAGTCCCTCGAGGCCGCCGTGAACTGCGCCCTCGCGCTCGAGCGCCCCTTGCTGGTGAAGGGCGAACCCGGCACGGGCAAGACCCTGCTCGCCGAAGCCATCGCCTCGTCGCTCGACGCCGAGCTCATCCCCTGGCACGTGAAGAGCACCACGCGCGCGCAGGACGGGCTCTACGTCTACGACACGGTCCAGCGCCTCTACGACTCGCGCTTCGGCGACGGCGACGTGCGCGACATCCGCCGCTACATCAAGCTCGGCCCGCTCGGCCGCGCGCTCGCCGCTCAGAGCCGCGTCGTGCTCCTGATCGACGAGGTCGACAAGGCCGATCTCGAGTTCCCGAACGACCTGCTCCACGAGCTCGATCGCATGCGTTTCCGGGTCGTCGAGACCGGCGACGAGTACGTCGCGAAGGAGCGCCCCGTCGTCATCATCACGAGCAACAACGAGAAAGAGCTGCCGGACGCCTTCCTGCGCCGCTGCGTCTTCCACTTCATCGATTTCCCCGACCGCACGTTCATGCAGCAGATCGTGAACGTGCATCACCCGGAGCTATCGCGCGCGCTCGTCGATCAGGTGCTCGGGGTGTTCTACGAGATCCGCAACATGTCGCGGCTGCGCAAGCGCCCCTCCACGAGTGAGCTCATCGACTGGATCGCGGCGCTCCGCGCGGCCGGCGTGGCCGAGGTGAAGCTCGACCAGGCGTTGCCCTTCCTCGGGGCGCTGCTGAAGAAAGAGCAAGACCTCGTCGCTTATGCCGATCAGCTCGCCGGCGGCCGAAAATACCGCTCCTGACGTACCGCATCTCGGATCCCCGGACGGCAATGGCTCCCGGGCGACGTCTTTGCTTCCGTAGACGACGAAGACACTTGACGCCGGCATGGAAACGAGGGAAACCCGAATCGCACTTCTTGGGGGTTTCTCGATCCTCTGGGAGGGCTTGGGCATACCGTCCTCTGCCAGCGCGCAATAAGGCGTAGACTGAGTCCAGGCGACGGCGCGACCAAACGGAAGAGGTAATTACCATGGCTCTCAATGCGTATCTCCGTCTCAAGGGTCAGAAGCAGGGCGAGATCAAGGGTTCCGTGACCCAGAAGGGTCGCGAGAACAGCATCATGGTCATCGCGGTCTCGCACGAGATCATGAGCCCCCGCGATCCGGCGAGCGGCCTGCCGACCGGCAAGCGCATGCACAAGCCCTTCATCGTCACGAAGGAGCTCGATAAGGCGTCGCCGCTGCTCTACAATGCTCTCGTCAACAACGAGAACATCTCGGAGTGGGAGCTCAAGCACTTCACGCCCCAGGTGAAGGCGCAGCAGGGCGTTGGCACCGAGGTGAACCACTACACGGTTCGTCTCGTGAACGCGAACATCGCGTCGGTCAACTTCCGCATGCCGAACAACCGCAACCCGGATCTCATGAAGTACGCCGAGTACGAGGAGATCTCGTTCACGTACCAGAAGATCATCTGGACCTGGACCGAGGGCGGCATCACGGCCGAGGACGACTGGGAGTCGCCGGTCGTCTGAGCTTGGGCTAAGCCCAGCGAAAAACAGCCGGGCGGCCATCGTGCCGCCCGGTTTTCGTTTGTCCGTGGGACGGGGGGAGAGTAAGCTTCTTCCAGAGTTTCGTGTCGAGGTTAGATGGTTCCCCCATGGCCCTGAACGCGCACTTGAGAATCGTCGCGGAGAAACAGGGCGCCGTCCTGGGCTCGGTGACGCAAAAAGGACGCGAAGGGACCATTCAAGTCATCGCGGCGATGCACGAGATCGTGAGCCCACGCGACCCCGCGAGTGGTCGGCCGACGGGCAAACGTGTGCACAAGCCGTTCGTCGTGACCAAGCTCCTCGATCGTTCGTCGCCGCTGCTTTACAGCATCCTCTGCAACAACGAAAACATCCGAAGCTTCGAGCTCCAGTTCTACACGCCGGACAAAACCGGCATCGAGAAGCAGCACTACACCGTGCGCCTCGAGAACGCGAACATCAGCTCGATCATCTTCCGGATGCCGAACACGCGAGGAAAGTACGCGCTGCAGCTGGCCGAGCGCGAGGAGATCGCGTTCACGTATCAGAAGATCGTGTGGACGTGGAACGAGGGCGGAGTCTCGGCGGACGACGACTGGGAGACGCCCAGGTAAGTCGCTTCAACCCACCGTGCCCCCGTGGCGGCCCGCGCCCTGGGTGAAGCGCGAGGCTCCTTCGAGCGTCTCCTGGTTCAATGCGGCGAGACCATGGCGGAGCTCGTTTTGCAGCGCCTCGGCGAGGGGTAAATCGAACTGCTCGTAGGCGCTCAGGCGGTCCCCGCGCATACAAGCCTGCGGGAAGGCGGCGAGCTCGCGCGCGAGTTTCTCGGCAGCCTCGCGTGAACGGCCCTTCGGGACGACGCGGGTCGCGAGACCGATACGGAATGCCTCTTCGGCGTCGATAGGCCGGCCGGTGAGAAGGAGGTCGAGCGCGCGGCCGAGCCCGATGAGCCGGGGCAAGCGCACGGTTCCGCCGTCGATGAGCGGCACGCCGAAGCGACGGCAGAAGACGCCGAGGACCGCGTCTTGCTCGACAATCCGTAAATCACACCACAGCGCGAGCTCGAGCCCGCCCGCGACGGCATACCCGGCGATGGAGGCGATGACCGGTTTGCCGAGGAGCAAACGCGTGGGGCCCATCGGTCCGTCGCCCTCGGGGTCGAGGCGGTTCGGCGCCCCCGCGGCGATGGCCTTGAGGTCCGCGCCGCTGCAAAACGTCCCGTGATCGCCGTGGAGCACACCGACGGACGCCGCGGGATCCCGATCGAAGTCGCGGAAGGCGTCGGCGAGGGCCTGGGCGGTCGCGCGGTCGACGGCGTTGCGGCTCTCGGGTCGGTCGAGGATGACGGTGGTGACGGGGCCCGATCGTTCGACGCGGACAGTCATGGGACGCGGCTCCTCCAGGCTTCGGGCATGATATGAAGCGTGCCACCAGGGCGCGCCACCAGCACGAGCGCGAGAAACGCGTGAACGGAGAGTCGAGCATGAATTTCGATTTGTCCCCGGAGATCGCCGAGCTTCGGCAAAAGGTGCGCACGTTCGTCGAGGAGCGCGTCGTCCCGAACGAGGCCCGGATCGTGGCCGAGGATCGGGAGAAGCGGCGGGACACGCTCTCGCGGCTCCAGGCGGAGGCGAGGGCGGAGGGGCTCTGGGTGCCGCATTTGCCGGAGGCTTATGGAGGGCGCGGGCTCGGCATCATGGGGATGTGCGCGCTCTTCCGCGAGATGGGCCGCTCGCCCGTGGGCGCAAAAGCGTTCAACTGCGACGCGCCGAACCAGGGAAACATGGACCTGCTCCTCGGCGTGGGCAGCGAGGCGATGAAAGAGCGGTACCTCGGTCCGCTCGCCGCCGCCGAGATCACGAGCGCGTTTTGCATGACGGAGCCCGCGCCCGGGGCTGGGTCGGATCCTTCGAACCTGCGCACCCGCGCCGAGCGTGACGGCGACGGCTGGGTGATCACGGGGCACAAGTGGTACTCGACGGGCGGCGCGGACGCTGCGTTCCTCATCGTGATGGCGCGGACGAGCGACGATCCGAGGGGCGGCGCGACGATGTTCCTCGTCGATCGAAATGCCCCCGGGGTGGAGTACGTGCGTGACATCCCGACCATGTCCGAGCCGCTGCTCGATCACCGGGAGGGCGAGTTCAAGTTTCACGGCGTGCGCGTGGGCGACGACGCGGTCTTGAAAGGCGTGGGCGAGGGGTTCCGGCTCGCGCAGCAGAGGCTCGTCCCGGCGCGGCTGACCCATTGCATGCGCTGGCTCGGCCTCGCCGACCGGGCGCTCACGATGTGCAAGGAATACCTCGTGACGCGCGAGAGCTTCGGCAAGAAGCTCGCGCAGCACCAGATCATCCAGCAGAAGATCGCCCATCATGCGCTGGGGATCCACGCCGGCAATCTGATGACGTACCATTGCGCGTCGATGATCGAGAAGGGGCTCCACAAGGAGGCGCGGCCGTACTCGTCGATGGCGAAGCTCCACGTGGCGCAGCTCCTTTGCGACGTGCTCGACGACGCGATCCAGATGCACGGCGGGCTCGGCTACAGCGAGGACGTGCCATTTTCGGTCTGGTACCGTTATGCGCGGAGCGCGCGGATCGCCGACGGGCCGGACGAGGTGCACGAGGTCGTGATCGCCCGCGATTTCTTTACCCGCGGGCTCGAGCTCCTGGTGTAGGTCGGCCATGGGTGGCAAGAAGAAGCCCGTTTCCCCTCGCACCGCCCGCCGCGAGGCCGAGCGCGGCGCGGTAAAGCTCGCGCGGGATCGCGAGCGCCTCGCCACGCTCGAGCCCGGGGGTGCGCCTTCGCTGCCGCTCGAGATCGTGTCGGCCTCGGAAGTCGAGATCATCGCGCGATCGACGCCTTGCGTCCGTTGCGACGGTGAGGTGCGGGTCGACGAGCACCTCGCCGAGACGGTCGGGACGTCGCGCCTCCGCATCGCGCGGGTCTCCTGCCCGGCTTGCGGCTCCCGGCGGGCCATCTACTTCCGCCTCGGCGCGGGTTTACCCAATTAACGCGGCCTGCTGGTCTACACTCCTCCGCTTGGAGGTGCTCATGCCCAGGCGACACATGGTTTCGTCGATGCTGCGATGGTTCTTTCCTTTCGCCCTCGTGGCTTGTGGCGGGGGCGAAGTCGGGCCGGGGGGCGGCGCACCCAGCTCGGCCTGCGTCGCGCTCGATTGCGTGGCCGACCAGAAGATCTGCGTCGAGGACGGCGCCGGCGCGCGTTGTGAAGGGTGTCCGAGCGGCCAGTATGCCGCGCCCTCGGGGGCGTGTGAGGCGCTCACCGGGGCGCCGCTCGCCCATACCTTCGAGGAGTTCACCGTGCAGCCGGGCGAGGAGATCGAGGGGCTCTGCCAGAGCGTCACGCTCGGGAACGAGACCGAGATCTGGGTGAACGCTGTCGAGCTCCAGCAAAACGCGTCCTCCCACCATTCCAACTGGACGTTCGTCCCGATGGGCAAGTTCGAAGGCCCCGACGGCGTCTGGAAATGCTGGGAGCGTGATTACGACCAGGTCTCCGCCGCGCTCGCCGGCGGCGTGATTTACGCGCAATCGACCCAGACCGAGCGTGAGGTGCAGAAGTTCCCCGAGGGCGTCGCCGTCCGTATCCCGCCCTATTCGCGTATCATCGGCGACGTGCACCTGCTCAATACCGGGCTCGCCCCGATCACGGGCTCGCTCACCCTCACCTTGTACGGGATCCCCAAGGCCGAGGTCGTGCACAAGCTCGTCCCCTTCCACCTCACGTACCAGGGCCTCGCCATCCCGCCGCACGCGAAATCGCGTTTCTTTGGCGAATGTGGCCTCACGAACCCCTTCGCGGCCTCCGGCAACACGTTCGACCAGAAGGTTTATTACATCCTGCCGCACACCCACGCGATGGCGAAGCGGTTTTTCCTGGAAATCCTCGGCGGCCCGCGCGACGGCGAGACGATCCTGGAGCTCTCGGCCTACAATGGCGAGGCGCACGGCAGGCTCTACGAGAAGCCCATCGACATGACGGGCGCGGAAGGGTACCGCTTCGGCTGCGATTACGACAATCCGCGCGACGAGACCGTCAAGTGGGGCTTCGGTGATCAGGAGATGTGCGAGCTGCTCGGCTTCGCCGAGGGAAACGTGGCTTTCGAGTCCACCGTCAACGCGGCGCAGGAGGTCGGCATGGACGGGGACGTCAGGCTCTTTTCGGCCCCGTGCGTGACCTACGCGTTCCCCTGGGACCACGACAAACCCGGCGGGTCCCCGCAGCCTTGAGCCAACGCGGCGTCACTTCGCCGATTGCAGCATCGTCCGGAAGGCGTCGCGCGAGGCCTGCACGGTCTCGTTCGGCCCGCTCATCTTGAAGAACCACACGCCGCGATCCGGGGTCCGCACGGCCGCGCCGACGAGCCGGAAGTTTTCCTTCACCATCTGCATCGGCGCGCGTTTCTTCGGGCCCACGGGCGGACCGAGGGCGATCTTGTAGGTCCCCGAGACCTCCACCATCTCGACCTTCAGCGCGCCCGCCTCGAAGCTCTCACGTTTGGCCTGGGCCCCCACGTCCCCGTCGAACTGGGCGAACCACTCCTTGAAACGCTTGTCCGGATCCCCCGCGGCGCCCGTGCCGTAGAAGAGCACCTCGACCTCGGCCTCTTCCTTGTCGTCGCCGGCCTTCATGGCCTTGTAGAGAGCCTTCTTCGGCCCGCCCCGGGGGGGATCCTGCGCGGTCCAGGCCGCGGGCGCCGTCCACACGAGCGGCGCGACGGCGGGGGCCTGGGAGGCCGCGGCGGAGGCGGGCGGGTCCGGCTCGGCGGGGCTCTTCGAGCAGGCGGCGAGCGAAAGGACGAGGAGGGCTGCGTACCGGGGAAACATGATAGACGTCGAGGGGGGCACCTGGCCCATGGCTACACCATCCCGGGGAGATGCGCACGTGCTGTAAGTCCTCCGGGGGTGTCGTCCGTACGTAGTCCGGCGGATCGGAGACGCGTGATGGAGCAGCTCGGTGATTACCTCGTCCGGCGTCTGGTCGGCGAGGGGGGGATGGGCAAGGTCTACGAGGGCGAAGAGCGCCTCTCGAAGCGACGCGTGGCCCTGAAGGTCCTGCACCCCGAGCTCGCGAAGAGCGACACGGGCCGCAAGCTCTTCGTGAACGAGATGCAGATCCTCGCGCACCTCGAGCACCCGAACGTGGTCCGGAGCCTGGCCAGCATCGAGGCAAACGGCCAGCTCGCGATGGTGCTGGAGTTCCTCGACGGCCGCACGCTCCGCACGTTGCTCGGCGAGGAAGGGCGGCTTTCGTGGACCGAGGCGATCCGCGTCGTCGCCGCCGTCGCCTCCGCGCTCTCGGCGGCGCACGGGCAGGAGCCGCCGATCATCCATCGTGATCTCAAGCCGGAGAACATCATGATCCTGACCGACGGCACGGTGAAGGTCATGGACTTCGGCATCGCCAAGATGCTGCAGGCGATGAACCAGACGAACACCCAGAGCGTCGGCACGTTGCAGTACATGAGCCCCGAGCAGATCGACGCGCGTTCGATCGATCATCGCGCCGACCTCTACGCGCTCGGGCTCGTGTTTTACGAGCTCCTCGCCGGGACGCCGCCCTTCGCGTCGGCCTCGCCGCGGCAACTCTTGAACCTCCAGTGCACGGCCGAGCCGCCGCCGCTCGAGGCCGACGTGCGCGCGGGCCTGCCGAAAGGCGTCGAGCAGCTCGTCTTCCAGCTGCTCGAAAAAGCGCCGGAGGATCGGCCGTATTTCGCGCAGGACATCGTCGACAGGCTCGAGCCTTTCCAGGTCGCAGCGCCGGCGCCCGCGCGTACGAGCCCCGGCCGCGTGACCTCGTCGTCCGCGACGACGCCGCATCGAAAGTCACCCACGCCCCGCACGATCCCCGAAGGCGGCGCGACGAGCGACGAGGGAAGCCGAGGGGCACGATCGACCGACGCGCGCGCCGACAAACAAGGCGACGAGGCGAAGGTCACGCGGCCCGAGGGCGGCGCGGCGGGCGGGCGCAAGGACACGATCGCGCTCGTGGATCAGGTCGATCAAGGGCGCGAGGTGCCGGCGAAGGTCGCGGTCGGGATCGTCGTCGGTTTGTCCTTGCTCGCGGGCCTCGGGGCGTACCTGGTTCGATCGACCGAGGAGCCGGAAGACCCGGCGACGGGGGCGCCCACGGCGACCTCGATCACGGCCCCGCCGCCGAAGATCACGGCGACGGGGAAGGGGCGAAGCAGATGATGAAACGCGGCCGCCCCGAGGCGCACGAGATCGTGCCCGGCGCACCTTTGCCGCCGCTCGGGCGCGCGTCGCGTTTCGCATGCGAGGGCGGGCGCGAGCTTTTTCGTCTCCCGGCGTCGGACGAGGCCGCGGCGCGAAGGCTGCTCGGCTTCGGCGACGCGTCCGTCGGAGGGTTTTCCCTGGGCGGCGTGGACGACGAGGGCGTGTGGATCGTGCGGCGCCCGTTCGGGACGAACCTCGCCGAGCTCGCGCGAACACGAAAAGGACCGTGGCCCTTTCGCGAGGCGCTCGCCGTGGCGCTGGCCGTCGCCGAGGGGCTCGCGGCGTGCGAGAAGGCGAGCCTCTTTCCAGGGCCGCTCTCGCTCGAGGCCGTGTATGTCGACGAAGAGGGGGCTGTCGTGGTGGCGGCGCCGCGGCTCGTGGGCGCGATCCTGGGCGCCCCGGAGGGCGGATCTCACCGCGGATCGGCCGAGATATCGCCACGATGGACGCCGCCCGAGCAGGCCGCGGGGGCCATATGGGACAGCGCGGCGAACCGGTACGTGCTCGGGCTTTTGCTCTACCGGCTGCTCGCGGGGGAACATCCGTTCGCCGGCGCGGGGTTGCGTCACGCGCTCGAGGAGGCAACGCAACGCGAGGCCCCTCCGTTCCTGGACAAGGTCGCGCGGGAGTTGCCCACGGGCTTGCAGAGCCTCGCGCTCCGGCTGCTCGATCCGGATCCGGCAAGGCGCCCGGACAAGTCGCTTCCCATTGCCCAGGATCTCGGACGATACCTCCGCGGCGAGGGACCTCGGGTCGTCGTTCCGCGGGCCACGCGTGATCGCAAGCCGGTGGAGCCTCGCGCGGGCAAGGCCGAGAGCACGGGCGCACCGGCCGCGCGGGCTCCAGGCGCTTCTCCAGGACGAACGAGCCCTCCGCGAAAGAACTGGGCCTCCGCGGGCCTTCCCATCGGCGCTGGCGTGCTCGTCGCGGCGTTTGCGTTCTCGCGCCTCGCGCCCGCCCCCGTGGAGACGCCCAAGCAGGAGATCGCGCCTTCCGTGCCCATCACCGCCACGGGCACGACGAGCGAGGCCTGCGCCTCGTGCCACCCGCGCCAGGCTGCGGAGTGGCGCCGCTCGGTGATGGCGCACTCCGTGAAGAGCCCTCTCTTCAATGGGCTCGAGAGCCTCATCGAGGAGCAGGTCGGCCGCGACGAGGATTGCCCCAACGGCGCCGGCATCCTGCGCCGCGCCAATGCCACGACCGCCTGCCGCAATCAACAGAATGGTTTGCCCGTGACGGGCTCCGGCGGCGAGCACTGGTGCGTCAATTGCCATAGCCCCGCGGAGAAGATCGAGCGCCCTCTCCCGGCCTGGGAGGGTCGCGCCGGCGGGGATCCTTCGACCCGCAAGCCCGTCCGTGATCTGCTCGGCGCGCAGGGAATCGAGGGGATCTCATGCGTCTTTTGCCACTCTGTGCACGGCCCGGTGGGCCCACGCGGCGGCGGACGCGGCTACGAAGGCAACCCCACCTGGACCTCGTTCGTCACGGGCGCCGTTTTTCCTGCCAGACCCGAGGACAACCGCGGCCTCTTCGGCATCGGCAACAGCGGCTACGACCTCCGGAACGAGGAGCTTTTCCTCGACCCTTCGCGCGCGCCGCGCCCCGTGCCCTCCGCGGGCCTCGGGGCCTCCACGACCGTCGATCCCATCGTCCACCGCCGCCCCACCGAGAGCGCGAGCGCCTACCTCCGCACGAGCGAGTTCTGCGGCAGCTGCCACGACGTGCGCCTCTTCGGCACCGACGTCCTCGGCGCGCAGAAGGGCGAGCATTTCAAGCGGCTGCGCAATGCCTACTCCGAGTGGGCCTCCTGGGCCCGTGACGAGGAGCGGCGCGGGAAAACACCCGCGACGTGCCAGGACTGCCACATGAGCAGTTACCCTGGCATCTGTCAGCCCGGGGCCCCCGCGAGCGGCGAAGCCGAGCCAGAATGCCCGCCGGGATCCCATTTCGTGGCCCGCGCGCCCGGCGTTTTCCCCACGGGACGCACGGCCGATAACTCCCCCGCGTCGACCGACGTCAGCACGCATTACTTTTCTGGCGTCGATCTCCCTCTCTCGTCCGAGTTCCCGAGCTCCCTCGTCGACGAGACCACGATCGACGTCCATGGCATCCCGCTCGGCGCGCGGCGCCGCCGCGATCTCCTCCTGCGCCACACCTTCCGCTTCGAGATCGACGGCGCACGCCGCGGCGGCGCGGGGCTCGAGATCCCGATCGTCGTGGAGAACGTGGGCGCCGGCCACCGCGTCCCGGCCGGCTTCAGCCAGGAGCGCGAGTTCTGGGTGCACCTCGTCGTGCGGGATCGTGACGGCGGCATCGTGTACGAGGTCGGGCGCGTGGGCCGGCCCGACGAGGATCTGCGCGACAAGATCTTCGAACGCGTGAACACGAACCCCTCGTCGATCGACGAGCGCGGCCGGCCCGTCGGCCTCTTCGGCGCCGACGTGCGTGACGGCCCCGACGCCCCGCGCTGGTCACCCCCGCCCGAGCGCGGCGGCACCTCGTTCCGCGGCAAGGGCCTCGCCAATTTCCAGAACGGCTTTCTGCGTTGCGTCCGTTGCATCGGCGTGATCGGCCCGGACGGCCGCTGCGAGCCCGGCCCCGGGCAAGGGTTTTTCCGGGCCGATCGTTTCGACGACGGTGATTACGACATCGACACGGGTGAGTGCCGCTCGAACCTCTCCCTCGATCACGCGCTCTTCGAGACGTATTTTCCGGTCGGCGCGCTCGACGCGACCCGCGGGTTCGTCCGCGGACCCGATGCCATCGTGGACACGCGATCGCTCCCGCCGAACGTGCCCATTCGTTTCACGTACGACCTCGACGCCGGCGCGCGTCGTGGCCCCTTTGCCGTCGAGGCGCGCCTTTTGTTCCGCGCCTTCCCGCCCTTCTTGATCCGCGCCTTCGCCGCGTACGAGCGTGAGCAAGCGCGTCGCGGCCTGCGGCCCGGTGGACCGAACGTCACCGAGGACATGCTCCGTCGCCTCGAGATCGTGGAGCTTTCGCGTACGCTCGTGGAGGTCCCGTGACGGCAGGCGCGCCCGCGGCCTCGGGCG
>JANMGF010000552.1:0-1341 GCA_031374535.1 Polyangium sp. (in: bacteria) | reverse complement strand
TCGTCCCGGCAGAGCTCCGGCTTGAGGCGCTCCAGGAAATACATGTCGAGCACGCCTTTCCCCTTCACCGACATCGCCCCGCGCGACGTGAGCTCGAAGAACTCCTTCACCCGCTCGTACGTCGTGCGCGAGACGTTGACGCGCCCGGGCTCGCCCGCCGACTCCATCCGGCTCGCCGTGTTCACCGTGTCACCCCACACGTCGTAGGCGAATTTTTTCGCGCCGACCATACCGGCCATCAGGGGCCCCGAGTGGATGCCGATACGCACGCCGTGGAAACCACCCACGTGGTCCTCGACGTCGCGCCGGATCCGCAAAGCAAAGAGGCACGCATCCACGGCGTGCGTCTGCGTCGGCGCGGGGAGCCCACTCGCGACCATGTACGCGTCGCCGATGGTCTTCAGCTTCTCCACCCCGGAGCGGTCCGCGATCGCGTCGAAACGACAAAAATAAGCGTCGAGCGTGGCGACGAGGGTCTCCGGCGGCATCGTCGCCGCCTGCGCCGTGAAGCCGACGAAATCGGCGAACGTGATGGTCGCGTCCTCGTGGTAGACGGGCTTGACCGAGCCCTCGCGCGTGAGCTCCTGGGCGATCTTTGCCGGCAGGATGTTGCAGAGGAGCGAGTCGATTTTCGCCTTGTCCCGCGCGATCTCCTCGGACTGGCGCTGGATCGTGCTCCCCTTGACCCAGCTCTGCCGCCGCAGCCTGTCGGTGAGTTGAACGAAGACGGCCGAGACGAGCGCGGTCGAGGCGAGATCCTGGAGCGCGTAGCTACGCTCGGCCCCCTCGAAACGCATGCCGGTGAGGTACCCCGTGGCCGTGAAGACGAGGATCCCCGAGACGAGCAAGGTCCACGCGTACCGTCGCCGGAGCGGCGCGAGCGGCACGAGCATGAGCACGAACAAAAAGCCGCCGAGGTAGACGCCGCCGGCGCTCGTGAGCCCCGTGATGAGCCCCGCCGCGCACTCGAGGTAGAGGGTGAGCACGAAAAGCGCCTGGCCCGCGTGGCGCGGCGCCGAGGGCAGGAGCGAAAAGAGCAGCGTGCCGAGGCCGGCCAAGGAGAGGCTCAGCCGGAGGTGCACGAGCGTGGGGAGCTCGGGGTGCAGCGCCTCGTCGAGGCTTCGGTACGGCAGCCACGCGAGCGTGCAGATGAGGCCCGAGACCCGCAGGATCTTCCACGCTTGCGAGGCGAGCTCGCCGTCGAACGTCGCGGGGTAGCCGTCGCCCCCGAGCGCCTCGGCGCCGCGAAGCCAATCGAGGGCTGTCCGCGCGACGGCCATCAACGCAGCTCGAACACGAGCTTCGAAACCTTGCGCCCCGTCGACCCGAACTTGATCCGCT
>JANMGF010000492.1:0-10496 GCA_031374535.1 Polyangium sp. (in: bacteria) | reverse complement strand
ACACGCCACTCACCACTCTCCCTCCCATGCCACGTAAAATCATTCTTCGCTCGAACCTCGCCCTGGGCGACATCGTCTGCCTGACGGCCGCAGTGCGCGAGTTGCACCGTCAGTATCCCGGCGAGTTCCTGACCGACGTTCGTACCCCGTTCCCCGATCTGTGGTGGCACAATCCTGATGTCACGTCGATCCCGGATCTCGCGCCCAAGGTCACGGTGGAGGGCGCGCCACGTACGGTGCGGATGCTCGACGAGCCGGAGATCGTGGTGTCGTACGAGGTCGCGGACGATCACGGGCTGCGCGAGGTGGACCTCGTCTACCGCTCGGGTGGGCGAGAAGCGCGGCGCGTGCTCTCGCGGCCGCAAGGGGAGCCGACGACCGATCGAGGATCACATCGGATCGTCTTCGGCGGCGATGCGTTCTTCAAGCGCAACTTCGTGCCCGTGGAGATCACGGTGGAGGCGCGCGACAACGATCCGATCGCGGGGCCGAAGTGGGGGAAGAGCGCTGCGATCGTGGTGATCCCGCCGCAGGTCGGCGAGCCGGAGGCGCTCCGGTACGAGGCGCTCGTGCGCGCGCGAGACGCGCTGACGGACCTCGTGGCGACGCGGCTCGTGGAGCAAGCGCCGAGCGGCAAGCAGAACGCCGATCACGTGAAGAAGGAGCGCGAGGCCCAGGAGCGCGCGCTCTCTGTGGTCGAGGAGGCGCTCGCGGGGACGTACGGCGGCCTCAAGTTTCCGCGACGCGCGCTCGCGCTCACGCGTGGCCAGCTACGAAGGCTCGAGGTCGCGCTCGCGGCCGAACAGAAGGAACCTTCGGCTGCCACGCATCAGAAGCTCATCGAGGAGAGCGAGGACGTGCTCCTCGCGATCGACGCCGCAGCGCGCTCGCTCGGGACGTCGGACACGCGTCGCGTCGCCAAGCGCCTCGCGACGGTCGCGGATGAAGCCGCAGAAGCGACGGCCGCGGCTTCGGGGCAACGCGGGAGCGACACGGCGAGCGGCGTCATGCGGCTCGACGCGGCGGTGAACGTGCTCGATGGAGGCGGCAAGCAGCTCTTGCGGCTCGGGCAACTCGGCCTCGATCTCGGCGAGATCGTGGCGAACGGTCTGCGACGTATCGATCGGGCGCGGAAGGCCAACGATCTTTTTCACGCCGAGCTCGCTGCGCGGGACCTCGCGGCGCGGTTGCGGAGCCCCGATCCATCGTTCGCAGGCGGAGGCGGAGGGCAGGGCGGCGTCGAGTCGGGCGCGGGCGGGAGCGCGTCGGGTGACGGGGATCCGTCGAGCGCCGACGACGCGGCGGAGGCGGGTGAGCAGGAGCTCGAAGACCTGATCCGCGAGCATTCGAACGAGCTGCAAGACGTGGAGCAGGCGCTCGAACGAGCGTTCTCGCAGGACGAGCTCGACGAGCTGAAGGACGAGGCCAAGCGTCACGCCGAGAAGATCCGCGAGGCGATCAAGAACCTGCCGCGCCGCGCGAGCGAGCCTGGATCGGCCGCGGCGGCGGGCAAGCAAGCGCGTGACCTCGCCGAGTCGATGGCCGACGCGCTGGAGCAGGGCCGGCCGCGCGACGCGGTGCAGAGCGGCAAGGAAGCGATGCGCGCGCTCGAAGACGCGCAACGCCGAGGGCAAGCGGCGCCGGAGTTCGACATGGGCGAGCAGAGCGTCGGTCGCGAGGCCGAGTCGGCACGGCCGGGCCTTGGAGGAGAGCTCGCGTGGGCGGAGAAGGCGCTCGAGAAGTTGCGCAAATCGGCTGCCGAACGCGCGAAGGGTGATCTCGACAAGAGCGGCAAACGCGAGGGACAGATGGCCGAGCGCGCGCGCAAGCTCGGGGAGAAGGGCGCGTCGGGCGACGGCAGCTTGCCCGAGGAGACGCTCGATCTTCTCGACCGCGCCGAGAAGAGCATGCGAGACGCCGAGCGCGCGCTTGCCGAGGGCGATGGAGAGGCGGGCCTCGACCACCAGCAAAACGCGCAGCGCCTCCTGGAGATGGCGCGCGGCGAGCGGAACAACGAGGAGAACGAGAGCAGCCAGGAGCGGCCCGAGTCGAGCGACGGAAAATCGATCGCAAAGAAGGCCGATATCCCAGGCAAGGACGGGCACAAGGGCCCCGACGCGTTCCGCAAGCGCGTGCTCGAAGGGCTCGGCGGATCGAACGATCCGCTGCTGAAGGAAGCCGTGAAGCGTTACGCAGAAGGGCTCCTGCGATGAGGTCGATCAAGAAGGTTCTCCTGGGCGCGTTTTCCCTCGCGGCGTCGCTGAGTATCGCGGCCGTGAGCGCGGCGTACGTGCCGATCCTCGGTGATGTGGATCGGGCGAGGCGCGCGCGCGACGCGACGCTCGAGCTCGACGTGGCCGCGGCGCGCAAGATCCTGGAGGAGGCGGACACGTCGGACACGGCGCTCGCGCTGGAGAAGGCGCGCCTCCTGCTCTACGAAGGCGACTGCGATGGGGCCGTGCAGCTTCTCTCGCGGCCGGATCTGACGAACCGGCCGGAGGCGATGGAGCTCGGAGATGTCTCGCGAGGTTGCGCGCGCGCGACGGCGGGGACGATGACGGTGCGTGATGACGAACGTGGCGTCGTCGTGCGTCTCCAGGACGACGAGGATCGCGCGCTCGTGCCGCTCATCGTGGACGTGGCGCTGAAGGCCCGCGCGAACCTGGCGAAGGATCTCGGCGTGGAGCTGCCGCTGCCGATGCGGATCGATCTCGTGCGGGATCAGTTCACGCTCGCGGCGATGACGGGCCTGCCCGAGGAGGCAGCGCAGACGACGGGCACGGTGGCCGTGGCGAAGTGGGGGCGCGTGACGATGCTCTCGCCGCGCGCCACGCCGAACGGATACGCGTGGCTCGACACGCTGGCGCACGAGCTCACGCACCTCGCGCTCACGCGTGGCACGCGGGACAAGGCGCCGCTCTGGCTGCAAGAGGGCGTGGCGAAGCGGCAAGAGGTGCGGTGGCGCGAGAAGGAGCCGCTCGACGATTTCCCGCCCGTCGACGTCGTCGCGCGCGTGGGCCTCGACAAGGGGCTCGGCGTGGATCTCGACAAGATCGGGCCGTCCATCGCGATGTTGCCGTCGGCGGAGCAAGCGCAGGTGGCGTT
Organism: Polyangium sp. (in: bacteria); assembly: GCA_031374535.1. GTDB lineage: Bacteria > Myxococcota_A > Polyangia > Polyangiales > Polyangiaceae > Polyangium. The sequence goes on along the minus strand of JANMGF010000492.1, from coordinate 7,391 downwards.
CGCCGAGGTGTCGAGCTTCGTGCGGTACTGGGCGCGCGAGGCCGGCGACGAGGCGCTGCCGCAGCTCGTGGTGCGGCTCAAGGCGGCCGAGAACAACAAGGACTTCGAGCAGGCGATCGCCGACGTGAGCGCCGCGGATTTTCAGACGTGGATCAAGCGCTGGCGCGCGCACATCACGAGCTTGCCGAAGGATCTACCGTCGGACCTCGAGCCCGGGGCGGCGCCGTCGAACCTGAAGGAGATCGCGCGGCGCATCCGCCTCGGTGAGCTCTTGCAGGGGAGAAACCACGCGCGCGCAGCCTCGATCGAGCGGGCGCGCGCCCACGCCCTCGTGCCGCACGAGCCGATGGTGCGTTGTCATCTCGCGGAGTCGCTGCTCGCGCTGGGCGACACGCAGAACGCCTCGCCGCTCGTCCTTCGGATCGAGGACGTGCACAACCGCTTCGGACGGTGGCACTCGCTGAACGGCTTCTTGCACCCGGACCCGATCGATTTTGATCGGCCGTTCCGCTTCGGCCTCGGGCTCGATCCGCTGGAGCCGTCGGTGGCGTGCGAGGAGAAGGTCGCTCCGGAGCTGCCGAAGGACGCGATCCGCGCCGCGATCTGCGAGGCCGCGCGCCGCGTACCTCGCTGACCCTCATCCCCTGAGCTTTCAGTCGTCGTCGCCGCGGCTCCCGCCCAGGATCGAGTCTGGCCCTCGGGACGCGGGGCCTCCGCCCTGGCGACGCGAGAGAGCGCGCGCGATCGTGTTTCGACCGACGCCGAGCCTCCGCGCGGCCTCCGTCTTGTTGCCGTCGCAAGAGGCCACCACCGCGGTCACGTAACGCTCGATCGCGTCGTCGAGCGAGAGCCCGAGCGGCAGACGGAGCTCGTCCTCGGTGCTCGTTTTTCCGGCCCCCTCGGAGATCGTCGTGGGGCGCGTTCTGCGTAGCGGCAGGTGGGACGCCGTGATGCGTCCATCGGGTGCGAGCGCGATCGCGCTCTCGATCCAGTGCTCGAGCTCGCGCACGTTGCCAGGCCAGGTGTGGCTGCCGATGGCGGCGATCGCGCCTGGATCGAAGGCGGGCGTCGGCCGGCTGTACCGCTGCGCGTAGACGTCGGCGAAGTGCCGCGCGAGCGCCTCGATCTCCTCGCGCCCGCGGGCCCGGAGCGGCGGCAGCTCGATCTCGACGACTCGCACGCGGTAGTAGAGATCCTCGCGGAAACGGCCCTCGGCGACGGCCTTTTCGAGGTCCCGGTGCGTCGCGCACACGACACGCACGTCGGCGCGCATCGTGTTGCGTCCGCCGACACGTTCGAAGGATCGATCCTGAAGGAAACGCAGGAGCTTGCCCTGGATGTCGGGCGGCAGATCGCCGAGCTCGTCGAGGAACAACGTGCCGCCTTCGGCGAGCTCCACCTTGCCCGGGACGCGTCGATCGGCGCCGGTGAACGCGCCGCGCTCGTGGCCAAAGAGCTCGCTCTCGACGAGCTGCGCAGGCAGGGTCGTGCAGTCGACCGTGACGAACGGGCGCGCTTGGCGCCGCGAGTTCACGTGGATCGCGCGGGCAAACAAACCCTTCCCCGTGCCCGTCTCGCCGCGCAAGAGCACTGTCGCGTCGGTCTGCGCGGCGAGCTGGATCTTCTCGTAAACGGCCGTGATCGGGGCGCTGCGGCCGACGATGCGGTTGAACGGCCCTTGCAACACGAGCCCCGGGTTGCCCCCGTCCGCCGCGCGGAGCGTCGTCATCGTGAGCGCACGCGCGAGCTGGCTCGTGAGCGCGACGAGGTACCGTTCGTCCTCGTCGTCGAAGCTACCGCCCCCTTGCTTGTTGAGGAGCTGCACGACCCCGCGCACCGGCGCGCGCCCTTCCTCGCGGATCGGCGCGACGAGCATCGAGCGCGTCGTGTAGCCCGTGGCCCTGTCGGCCGTCGGATCGAAGCGCGGGTCGATCGACGCGTCATCCACGCGCACGACCTCGCCCGTGCGAGCCACGTATCCCGCGATGCCGCGACCGAGCGCGAGCCTCAACGCGGGCAGCTCGGGCAGGAGCGCCACGCGCGTAACGAGATCGCCCTGCTCGGCGTCGACGAGCCAGATCGTCGCGCGGTCGGCGAACATCGCCTGGGCGAGGCGCTCGCACGCGGTCCCGAGGAGCGCGTCGAGATCGACCTCGCGCGCGAGGAGCGATGCAAGATCAACGAGGAGAGAGAGGCGTGACATGGAGCTCGGAGCGAGCTCGAGCATAAGGTGCCACGCCGCTGTCGTCACCATCGTCGGCTCGTCCCTGACGCAGAGCGCGGGCAGGCCCATCATGCCGCCCTGGCCACGGTGTCGAGGCCGATCGTCATGCCCTCGCGCGCGGCGACGGACGCGGGGAAGAGCTCGCGCGTCCTTTGTTCGAGGTCCGCGACGCCCGCGTCGGAGCGGCGCGGGTCGTGGTGGAAAAGCACGTACTGCCCGACGCCCGCGGCCTTCGCGAGCTCAACGCCGGCCACGTAGGTCGAGTGTCCCCAGCCGACCTTGGAGTTGCCGGGCGCCGTGCCGCGGTACTCGTCGGGCGTGTACTGCGAGTCGTAGATCAAGACGTCGGCGCCACGAGCGAGCGCGTAGAGCTCGGGATCGATACACGCGAAGTGCTCGGTGTCCGTCGCGTACACGACGCTCCGGCCGTTCCACTCGAGCCGGTAGGCGAACGAGCCGCCGGGGTGGTTCTGCCGCGCCACGCGCACCACGACGTCGTTGATCTGGAAGCGCTCGCCGCTCCGGACCTCGCGCCAGTCGATCTTCGCGCCGAGCTGGTCGAGGCGCACGGGGAAGACGGGCGCGGTCATCTGGTAGGCGAGCGCGTCGCGGAGTGACATCACGCCGTTCGCGCTGCCGATCACCTGGATCTGCGACGCCGGCACGTAGGCCGGGACGAAGAACGGGATGCCCTGGATGTGGTCCCAGTGGACGTGTGAAAGAAGGATCGACGCCTCGACCGATCCCTCGCGCATGAGCTTGTCGCCGAGCGCGCGGATGCCCGTGCCCGCGTCGAGGATGATCTTCGTCGACCCGCACCGGACCTCGACGCAGCTCGTGTTGCCACCGACGCCGATCGTGTCCGGACCCGGTGATGCGATGCTGCCGCGGACGCCCCAAAAAGTGATTTCCATGCGACTCCTCCTCTCGATGCCTCGACGAGGTTCCTTTGCGAGGGGCGTGCCGGCGTCGAAATCCCGTCATTTGCCGCAGATCGCGAGGGCAGGACCGGGGCGCTGCTCCAAGATAGAGCGCCGCACCGCACCGCCGCGCCGAAACGGATCGCCTCGTTGACGAGGAGGGAAGGGGCCATCATGTTAGTCCGAACACACATGCGCCCCACGATCCAGCCGTCCAGCCGTGCTCAGCGCGCTTCGGGCAGCCGGGTCGTACGAGTGAAACCCGGTGAAAACCGGAGGCTCGTCGCGCTCCGCCGTTGACCCTCGTCCCGCCCGGTGCCTAAGCTCCGCCAGGCTGACTTTTCCCATCTGTACGATGATCGCCACGTACGCTGCCGCTCAGATCCTGCGTGTGCTCCCCCGGGAGCGCATCACCCGGGCCGTGGGCCGACTCTGCGACCTCCCTGTGCCTCAAGCGGTCACGTCCGCGGTGGTCGGGATCTACGCAAGGGCCTATCGCGTCGACTTGGCCGAAGCCGTGGTGCCCGAAGGGGGCTTCTCGTGCTTCGATGCCTTCTTCACCCGTCCTTTGCGGGACGGGGCGCGCCCCCTCTGTCCTGACGAAAGCGCGCTCGTCAGCCCCGCCGATGGTCGCATCGACTCGTTCGGACCCATCGAGCGAGACGGCGTGTTCCGCGTCAAGGGCAAGGACTACGGCGCGCTTGACCTCGTCGGCGACCCTTCGGACGCGCGCCGCTACGAGGGCGGGCAGTTCGCCATCGTCTACTTGAGCCCGCGCGACTACCACCGCGTGCACGCCCCCGCGGGCGGCACGATCTCGCTCGTGCGATCGTTCCAGGGGGACTACCACCCCGTGAACGCGCTCGGCGAGGCGCACGTCCCGAAGCTCTTCTCGGTCAACCGGCGCGTCTCGATCTGCATCGACACGGAGGCGCACGGGCGCGTCACGGTCGTGATGGTCGGCGCGATGATCGTCGGTCGTATCACGGTGAGCGGGATCGACGCGCGCGACGTCCCGTACGGCGAGCATCGGCTCGAGCCTGGGTACGTCGTCAAGCGCGGCGACGAGATCGGCAAGTTCCATCTCGGCTCGACCGCCGTCATCTTCGTCGAGCCGGGCAAGGCCCGTCCCTGGGGGATCCAGGGCGGACCCATCCGAATGGGCGAGTCTCTGCACGGAGCAGACACCCGATGAGCGAGACACCTCCCCGCGGGATCGAGCCTCTCACGGCGACCGCGACCCCCAGCAACCTCGGGATCGACGGATCGAACCCTGGCGTCTCGGCTGTGGCCGGCGCCTCGGGAGGCAACATCGAAGGAGCGCCGCCGCGCCCCCTACCGCCCCGCCCGGGAGGCAGCGTCCCAGCGCCGCCGCGTCCTTCGCGTATCCCCGTTAGCAGCTCCTCGCCGCCGCCCCGTCCGAGCACCGCCGCGCCGCCTCCGCGCGCGTCGAACCCCCCCATCGCGTCCAGTATGCCTGCCGTGCCTGCGCCGCCCGCCATGCCCGCGATCGATGGCGTCTTGCCTGTCCCGGCTGCCGCAGCCGAGCCCGCGGCGCCCCTGCCGCTGCCGCGCCGTCGTTCGCGTCGCACGGTGAAGACCGAGGACGACACGATGCCCTCGTCCGAAGCCCAGCTCGCGCCGCCCGAAGAAGCCGCGGCCGTTGCTGCGTTCGCGCCGTCGCCCGAGCCTTTGGCCCCGGTCGAGCCGCCGCCCGCGCCCGTCGCGGAGTCGAACGAGTACGAGGTCATCCGGCCGATGCGGATCTTCTCGGTCGGCGAGGATCTGCCGCCTGTCAAGGTCATGTCCGAGCCGCCTCCGCCGATGCCCTCGGCGGACACGACTTCAAAGCCGAGGGGCCCTTCCGTTCCGCCGCTCAAGGCCGTCACGGAGGAGGTCGTCGAGGAGGGCTGGACGCCGCGTCCGCCCGAGGTCGCCGCGATCACGGCGGCCTTTGCCTCCGAGACCGCGCAAGCTTCGTTCGTCGCGCCTCCCGCGGTCGCGCCGCCCGCGCCTGCGCCTGCGCCTCCCGAGGAGATCCCCACGCCGGTCGAGGCGAAGGAGGCTTCCCCTTCTTCCCGCACACGCACCCTCGATTCGTCGCCGGAGCTCGTGGTCGAGGTGGCCGAGGAGGAGGACGACGAGGAGGTCGCCGCCGCCGCGCTCGCCGAGGAGACGAAGGCCGACGAGGTCGAAACGTTCGAGGAGATCGAGGTCGAGCGTATCTCCGAGGTCGGCCGGAAGGCTGCCGCCGCGGAGGCTCAGGCCCAGGCGCAAGGGCAGGCGTTCGCGCCCAAGAAGCCTCCTCCGCCTCCTCCGCCGAGGCGCGCGGCCCCGACGGTCCCCGAGCCCAGCGTGGCGGCTGCTGCTGCCCCGACGTCGTTGCCCCCGCCCAAGGCCGCGGCTCCGCCCCCTCCGCCGGCAACGGCGCAGCCGGCGCCCCCTCCGCCGGCCGCCGCGGCCCCTGCCAAGCCGGTCAGCCTGCCCGAGCCGAGCCGCCGCAGGCAACGCCCGTGGTGGGAGGACCTCTTCGACGACGATTTCATCCGGACGATGGATCACACCGACGCCAAGGTGATCCGCCGGGAGGCCGATTTCATCGAATCGTGCCTCGGCCTGGAAAAGGGCGCGACGATCCTCGACCTCGCGTGTGGCACCGGAAGGCACGCCGTCGAGCTCGCGAGCCGTGGGTATGGCGTCGTCGGGTACGACCTCTCCCTCAACATGCTCGCGCTCGCTGCTGACGAGGCGCAGGGCCGCTCGCAGAAGCTCAATTTCCTGCAAGGCGACATGCGGGAGATGGCCTTCGACCAGGTCTTCGACGGCCTGTACAGCTGGGCGACGAGCTTCGGTTATTTCGACGACGACAAGAACCTCGACGTCCTCCGTCGCATGCACCGCGCGCTCCGGATCGGCGGCATCCTCGTGCTCGACATCATCAACCGTGATTACGTGGCCCCTCGCCAGCCGAGCCTCGTTTGGTTCGAGGGCGACGGCTGCGTGTGTATGGATGAGATGCAGGTCGATTCCTTCACGAGCCGCCTCAAGGTCAAGCGCACGGCCATGTTCGACGACGGGCGCTCGCGTGAAATCGACTATTCGATCCGCCTCTACGCCCTCCACGAGATCGGCAAGATGATGCACGACGCCGATTTCAAGGTCGTCGAGGTCAGCGGCCATCCCGCGCATCCAGGCGTCTTTTTCGGCTCGGAGTCGCCGCGGCTCATCATCGTCGCCGAGCGCAAATGAACCTCGAAGCGGCGCTCGGACAGGCGGTCCCGAACCTCACGGTCTCGGCCTCGCCGGTCGATCGCATCGCTTATGCCCGTGACCTCTGGCCGCGCCACCACCTCGCCGTCGCCGACGGCCGCATCGCCGAGCACCGGCCGGCCGTCGTCGTCTGGCCCAACAATACGGAAGAGGTCGCCGCCGTCGTTCGCTTCTGCGCGAAGGAGGGCGTGCCCCTCGTCCCCTTCGGCGCCGGCTCGGGCGTCTGTGGTGGGATTTTACCGGACCAACGCACGGTCGTCCTCGACCTGAAGCGCCTCGACCGCATTCGTCGTCTCGACGCCGAGACGCGTGTGCTCGACGTCGAGGCTGGCGCGCTCGGGATCCGGCTCGAGGAGGATCTCAATGCGGCGGGCTTCACGCTCGGCCATTTCCCTTCCTCGATCCTCTGCTCGACCGTCGGCGGCTGGGTCGCGGCCCGCAGCGCGGGGCAATGCTCGGGGCTCTATGGCAAGATCGAGGACATGGTCTCCTCGCTCGAATGCGTCGTCGGCGAGGGCGAGATCGTTCGTTTCGATCGCCGTCTCCAGGGCCCCGACGTGACCCCGCTCCTCATCGGCAGCGAGGGCGTGCTCGGCGTGGTCACCTCGGCGCGCCTCCGCCTCCACCCCGCGCCTGCGACGCGCTCGTTCGGCGCATTTTCGTTCCCCACGGTCGAGGCCGGCTGGGAGGCGATGCGCCAGATGTTCCAGAGCGGAATCCGCCCCGCGGTCGCGCGCCTTTACGACGTGTTCGATTCGTTCATCGCGCGGCTCGGCTCGGTTCGTCGGGGCAAACGCGCGCCCGGCCCGAAAAAGACGCTCGAGGAGAGGGGCGAGGGCGCGGGGTTTGGCGCGGCTGTTTTGCGGAGGCTTTTGCGACGTCCGGGCATGCTGAACCGGATCGTCGATGCGACCCCGTCCGATTGGCTCGGCGGCGCCACGTTGAACATGGTGTTCGAGGGGACGGCCGAGCACAGC
>JANMGF010000474.1:0-4822 GCA_031374535.1 Polyangium sp. (in: bacteria) | reverse complement strand
CGCGGATCCGGCGTCAGCGCGACGCGGATCCAGCGGGTTGCAGCGAATCATGGCCCCCGAAATCCATGGCGGAGTCGGCAGCGGAGGCACCCAGATCCGCTCCCCTCATTCGTACCCGGAAAGCCGCCAGTGCCCCTGCTCGAACCGGAAGCGCATCGTCCTGCGCTCGCCCGACCCTAGATCCATCCCGACCCGCACGAACCCGCGATCCTCATAATCGCGCACGTCCTTCTCCACCACCCGCGAGCAGGGATCCCCGCTGACCCCCTTTTGCCGCTTCAGGTCGACGTAAAGCCAGGCGAACGTGAGGCCCCGGAGGTGGTCCATCACGTCGCCCTTCTTCACGGCCGACACGAGCTCGCCGAAGGCCTCCTCGTTCACCTTGGGTTTGCCCGGGGTGATATCGCCCGTCTCTTCATTGCGCTGCGGAGGTTCATTCTCGATGTACCGCAGCTCCCAGGTCGGCACGCCGCGATCCGCGACGAGACGATCCGAGACGATCGATACCGTCGAGATGGGCGGCTCGCCTCCGATGCTGAGCTCGTCCATGATCTCCTTGCAGGAGCCGTAGATCTCCTTGATCGTGGCCTTCACGTCGCTCTTCGGGGGCACCGCGAGGGCGCGGTCGAGGACACTCTTCACGGTGCTCGCGGGCACGGCGCTGTAGAGGTTGTCGTTCGAGCGCATCGTGAGGGTGTTGATGCCAATGACCTCGAGCGTGTCCTTGCGGAAGAGCGGGCCGCCGCTGTTGCCCGGGTCGATCGCGGCCGTGTGCTGCAAGAACGACGATTTGTGGCCACGCACCGTCACCGAGAAATCCGAGTTGGAAATGGTGCCGCTCGTGAGCCGGTACGATTGCGCCTCGCCGACCCGGGGATACCCCGAAGCCTGCACGCCCTCGTCATTTTGCGGCGAGCCCGCGGCGAGCGTGGCCAGGGCAATGGCGTTCGTCGCCAGGCTCTCGGGCACACGCACCACCGCGACGTCGTATTTGTCGTCGGTGTAGAGGACCTCGCAATTGCTCAGCGAGGTGTGCTCGTCGAGGACGATGGTCACCTTGGGCGCGCTGTCGACGACGTGGCGGTTGGTGATGAGCAGGATTCCCTTGCCGTCGGGCGATTTCAGGAAGAACCCGCTGCCCGTCGAGGTCCACCCCACGCCGATGCTGCCCATGGCGTCCGGCAGGTGCGACTTCTTGACGGTGTCAACGAACGCGGTCTTCACGTCCTCGGGCAACTCGGCCTTGACACGCACGGTCGCCTTGCGCTGCATCTCCGGCACGTTGACCTTCGCCGCCGCCGGTTTGTCGGTCGACGCGGACTTCACGGGCTCCGTGGGCGTCGAACCACAACCCATCAAGGCGAACATCAAACCGAACGTGAGCCTATGGACCATCGGCTTTCCTCGTGGAAGCGGGGGTGGATGGAAATCGGGACGCTCGATCAGACACGACCCCGAGGTCTTTGGCAAGGGCGCGGAAATCAGCGGCGGAAGGTGGACAGGGCTGCAATCAGCGCAAACCCGAGCGCGACGAGCGCGACCGCGAGCGCGATACGCAGCGCAGGGTGGCTCTCGCGCGCCGCGGCCAGGATGAAGCCACGATCCGCGACGGGGACGGGCGCTCCAGCGCCTTTGTGATGCTCGAGCGCGACGGCCTCGGCGAGGTTCGCTTCGAGGTCACGCTGCGCGAGGCCCGTTCGCACGATGATCAAGAGCACCTCCGCGACGGCCGCGGCAAGGACGAGCAGGACCGCCGCGAGCCGCGCCCGCATGGCCCGCGCTCGTTCGCGTGCTTCAGCAGGAGCAGAGCCGTCGAGGAGGAGCTCGAGGCGCGCGGCCGTCGCAGCGCCGGCGTGAGGGACGAGGGGCCAGGTGACCGTCGCGTCGCCTCGCTCCTGGGGATCGCCCGCGACGACGAGCTGCGTGAGGCGCGCTTCCGGCGTGTAGTCGAATCGTCCGCGGAAAAACCCGGCGTCATCCCGGGCGAGAGGCACGATCGCGCCGAGGATCCGGCCCGCGTCGGTCACGACGGAGACGTACACACGATCACGCGGGGCAGGGGAGACCAGGGAGAGGCCGGCTTTCCGGTCCGGGTCGAGCCAGATCGCGCCCGGCCGTACGGGCAAAAGGCCCTCCCAGCGGCCTTCTTTTCCCTTGTCATCCCGAGCGACGAGGGTGAGCTCGACGAGGTGCGCGAGCGGCGTGACGGTGATCGTCGCGGGACCGCGATCACGAATGCGCGCTTTTTCAGGTTGGATCGTGGCGCCCGGGGCCGAGGCGTCGATCGTGATTTCACGAGGGCTCCCCGGGGCGCCGCCGTCGTGCTCGTGGACGTGGACGTCGAGGGCTTCGGGGAAAGGCGCGGCGAGGAAACCTCGGTGCACGACCACCGAGACGCGTAGATCCCCCGTCGCCACGCCTTGCACCGGGGTCGATCCGAGCTTTGGGGGCGCAGCCGGGACGAGCAGCACGGTCCCTTCGGCGAGGACGGTTTTTCCCTGGAAGACGCGTACGTCGAGGGGGCCGACGAGAGGCGTGTCCGCGGCGATCGAGGCCTCCCCCACGCCGTCCGGGCTGAGCGTGAGGGTCGTGGGGACGAGCTTCGTCGTGCCGTCGTGGGCTTCGACGGTGACGCCTTCGAGCGCGGCGACGTCGTCCACGCCGAAGAGGCGCCTCGAGCCTTCGAGGCGGAGCGCGAGCGTTTTTCCGCCGGCCATGGGCACACCACGAACCCGCACGAAGGGCGCGGGGTTCGGTGATCCAGGGCCGAAGAGGACGAGCGCGGTCACCACCACGGAGGCCGCGGGCACGACGTAGGTGGCCAGGCGACCAAGCATACGGGGCGAGTCTACCGCGGCTGGTTTGCGTTCGGGCAGCGCTTCCGATAGAGGAAACGCTTCGGTGGGAAGAGCGATGGTAGACCCGAAGACGAACAAGCGCGAAAAGAAGGCAGCGGCCCCGCGGGACGAGATCGTGCTGAAGCTCCGCTCGGATCCACGGACGGAGCGTCGGTTCGAGCCGAAGAGCTCGCCGGGAGCGATCCTGTCGGTCCTCGCGTTCTCGGTGGCGGCCGTGCTCGTGGGGGCTGGGACCTACGGGCAATGGCTACGCGCCGAGGCGCTCGGGCCCCACAAGGCAGCGCCGTATCTGCTCGCAGCCGGCGCGGCGGTGCTGCTGGCGACGGCGCTGTTCGGGCCACGCGCGGCGTTGCCCGTGCGCGTGGGGGACGCGGGCGTGGCGGTCGAGAAGGGGGCGAACGAGATCGAGCGGATCGCGTGGTACGCGGTGCGTCGTATCGTCCTCGGCGACCGGGCGCTGACGGTGGAGGGCGAGGGGGTCACGATCGCGATCTCGCTCGCGGCGCTGCCCCAAGCCGCGGGGAAGGTGCTTCGCGAGGCGCGCGAGCGGATCCCGGCGAGGATGGAGGACATCGCGGCGGGGGCGCTGGAAAACGCGGGCGAGGGCGCGGCCGAGACGTTGCCGCTCGAGCCGGCGCAGGTCGCGGGCCTCAAGTGCAAGGCGAGCGGCAAGCTCATCGCGTTCGAACGGGACGCGCGGCTCTGCGGGCGGTGCGGGGAGGTCTACCACAAGGACTCCGTGCCGAAGCGCTGCGCGACGTGTGACGCGCGGTTGAAGTAGCCAGCGCGACGGCGGCCGGCCTCGGCTACGCTGGGGCCCATGGCGACTTCGCACATCGACACACCGCGCAAGATCCTCGATCTTGGCGCAGGCACGGCGGCCGGCGCGTGGCTCTCGAACCAGGGCCTCGTTGCATTCCTGAGCGCAAAGCCGGCGCGCCTCGCGATCGCGGCCGTCGCGGCCACGAGCGGGGACGCGATCGATCTGCCGCGCATCACGGCGCAGGAGGTCGCGCTCCTCTCGAAGGACGTGGCGCTCGTGCGGGACAAGGAAGGCACGGTGTGGTCGGTCCCGCTCGCCGATGCGTTCCGCGTGCGTGAGGTGGTGCGCGACATGCGGACGTTGCTCGCGCGTCCTTCGGGGGACGGGGCGCTTTCGATCAGCGATGAAGGCAAGGTGCTCACGCTGTCGCTCGGTCGCGGCGAGGTGAGCGCGCGGCCGGTGGAGATCCCGGGGCGCATGCGGGCGGGGGACGCGGGGGAAGGCGCGACGTACCTCCTCGCGGAGGGGGACGAGGGTGGGCAGCTGCGGATCTATCCCGGCACGGCGCCGGAGCGTGGACCGAGCGCGCGCGTCACGTTGCCGCGAGGGGCGGCGGAGTTCGATCAGGTGCGGGGAGGCCGCGTTTTTTGCGTGGCGTTCAAGCGTGGAGGGGCTTCGCTTTGCGTGGTTTCGCGGGATGGATCTCGCGCGGAGGCGTCGCTCGTGACGCTGGAGGCGCCGCTCGCGGATGTGGTGGTGACGGAGACGGGGATCGTGGCGGCGTTCGCGAACGGGCGCATCGCGGTGTACGAGGGCGCGTCTCTGGCAACGACGGGGGAAGGGGTCGCGACGCCGGTGAGCACGGCGGCGGTGGGCGGAAAGGGCCGGCCGCGCGTGGTGCTGGCGGCGACGATGAAGGGCGCGACGTCGATCTGGATCGGGACGACGGAGGGAGAGGTGATGCGCGCGGCGCTCGTGGAGGTGGCAGCGCCGGAGATGCCTGTGGTGGAGCCGGCGGCGAAGGGCGTGCAGGCGGCTGAGAGGGAGGAGATGGAGGCGCTGCGGAAGGAAGTCGCGGCGCTGCGAGGGGCGCTCGAGGAGGAGAAACGCGCGCACGAGGCGTCGCGAGGGGCGCTCGACACGGAGAGACGTGCGCACGAGTCGTCGCGAGGGTCGCTACACAAGGAGAGACGAGCGCACG
>JANMGF010000439.1:0-10479 GCA_031374535.1 Polyangium sp. (in: bacteria) | reverse complement strand
GGGCGTCGTCGACTGGCTCGGCGGGGCGGCGGCGACGTCGGGGCTCGGGATCGGGCTCTTCGGGGCGAGCACGGGGGCCGCGGCGGCGCTCGTGGGGGCGGCTTCGAGGCCCGAGGCGGTGCGGGCGGTGGTGTCGCGCGGGGGGCGGCCGGATCTCGCGGGCGCGGCGCTCCCGAAGGTCCAGGCGCCGACGTTGCTCATCGTGGGCGGGGCCGATCCGCTGGTGATCGACGTGAACCAGCAGGCGTTCGAGGATCTCCGGTGCGAGCGGGAGATCGTCGTCGTGCCCCGGGCGACGCATCTTTTCGAGGAGCCGGGGGCGCTCGAGGAGGTCGCGCGGCTCGCGGGGGAGTGGTTCCAGACCTACGTGGCGCGAAGGGAGGCGGAGGCGATCGCCAAGGCTTCGTGAGGCGCCTGATCGACCCCGCGATCCGCCGATCGGAACCGATCCGCCACTGCACACCTAGACAGCAGCCACGACCTGGGGTAGCGACCCGCCCGTGTGGGTCGTCGAGGGGTACGGGCTCCCGCCTGTATCCCCGCGAACAAATACACGGAGAAGACCATGGACGTGGCAGATCCCATTCCTCCCTCGGTCCAGGCCCTCATGGACCTGTTCGCGAGCGAGCTCTCGCATGTCAGCTTCCCCGGCGTCGATCGGGCGATCCTCGAGCAGGTGGTCACCGAGGTCCGGACCCACACCGAGGCCGTGGCCAAGGCGGAGGCGGCCCTCGAGTCGGCGCGCGCGGCGCTCCGCGAGAGCGAGGAGACGCTCTCCAGCAAGTCGCAGAAGGCCCTCGCCTACGCGCGCGTGTACGCCGACGATCACCCGGACATCCGGTCGAAGGTCGAGTCGGTTGCGCGGATCGCTGGTGTCTCGTCCTCGCCGCCGGCCCCCCAGCGGGAGCGGGAAGCGAGCGGCGATTCCCCCAAGCGGCGCGGGCGTCCGCCGAAGGCGCGCGCGGCGACCGCCGAGCCCACGACCGAGCCGAGCGACGGGACGCCTGCCGCGCCGCTGGTCATGGAGCTTGGCCCGTCGTCGACGCAGGACGCGTCGCCCGAGCCTGAGGAGCTGAACGGCTCGGCCCATCCGGCCTGACCGTCGTCCCTCACGCATGCGCGGCCCGCGCCAGGGTGTCCACGGCGTTCTGGCCTCCGTTTTCTGGTAACTCTGGAATGCATGGAGTCGCGCCACCTGCGCGCGGGTCCGTCCCGTCATTGCCGTGTGATTGCGTACGCCGCCGACGTGTAACGGCTTCTGCCGCCGCGTTCGTGTTCGCGTCTGCCGCCCTGGCTTTCCTCGTACGGCCTCTCTTTCCGCCCGCCGGAAGGCTCGGCGCTCCGTCCTGAATCCTTCTTTTCCCCGGTATGGGGCGTGCATCTCTCTTTCTCGTTCGCAGCACGGAAAGGGAAACATTTTTCATCGGGTTCGCCGACACAGGGTGTTCCCGGGAGGACCCGACGGCACCGCGTTGTTCGATTCGTCAGCATTCGCGGTTCATGCTGGACTCACTTCGATTGTCTTGCGACGGCGCGCCGGGCGTCCGTCGAGCTTCCAGGGGAGGAGCGGGTATGTCGCGATTCACGATCTGGCGGGGTCGGAGGAGCTTGGGACATCGTATCGGGGCGGCAGCGGCGGCTGCGACGCTGCTTTTCGCGGGGGTATCCTCGGCGACGCCGGCGCCTTGCTCCTTTCTGGCTCCCGTCGCGCCGTCCCCGGGATTTCCGGACGGGATGGTCCTCCGCAAGAGCCGCCTCTACGTCGCCGGCCCTGCCGCGGGCGGCGGTGCAGGCAGCGCGCCGTCCGCGATCACCGTGTTCCACGAAAAGACGGGCAGGCTTCTGGAGACGATCCCCATTCAGGGCGAGGACACGGCCGCGCCCCACGCGCTCACGGGCCTCACCGTCGACGCGAAGGGGCGCTTTTATGCGTTGAGCTCGCAGCTCGGCGTCCTCCGGATTGCGTCGATGCACCACAACAACTGGCAACAATCGGTCTATGCCGGTCCCTTTCCGGACATGCCGCCCTGCCATTCGGCCGGTCCCTCCGAGCTCTGCTCTCCGACCATGCTTGCATTGCCGCCGATGCCGAGCGACATCACGTTCGCCGCGGACGGCACCGCCTACGTGACCGACGCCGCCCAGGCCACGATCTATCGGATCGCGTCGGGTGGAGGCGCCCCCGAGGTATGGCTCCGGAGCGAGAAGCTCGCAGGTTTCTTCGACCTCGAAGGCGTGCGAGGCATCGTCGTCAGCCCGGACGGGAAAAGCGTCTACGTGACCGTCGGGTTTTCCCTCGACGCGCCGTGGGAGGGCCGTATCTACGCCATCCCGCGGATCCCGGCCCCGGCCGAGACCGATATCGCGCTGGTGCACGTCTTCCCCAATTTCGAGGCGCCCGCAGGTTTTGCCTTGGGCGAGGATGGAGCGCTCTTCGTGGCGCTCACCCTCACGAACGAGATCGCGGTCGTGAACCCTTCCGGCGGTGAGATCGGCCGATTCTCCGTGGCCACGAGCGAGGAAGTCCCCCTCGACGGGCCTGCGCACGTCGCGTTCGACGGCAAGGGTGGGCTCTTCGTGACGAACCAGGCGGCCGCCAGCGGGCTGCCCGAGCATTTCGCGGTGCTCGCGGTCGACGTGGGGGATCGGGGGGAAAGGATTCACCCGCCGAAGGTGCCTTGAGGTCGGGGACAAATCCTCCGCGGAAAAACGTTTTTCTTGGTCCGCTGGTCGGCGCGTGGTACGGGCGGCAGGGCCCTTCCCCGGGGGCTGCGTTCGTGCTAACCTCGTCCCCGTCATGGGCAGCGCAGCGTGGAACCTGGGGATGGAGGATCCGGACGACCTCACCTTCTATCCCGTTTTCGACGACATGGGTGAAAGCGCCCTGCAGCGCCTCATGACCGAGCTCCTCCGCCCCTTGCTCGCGCGATTCCTCGCCGAGCGAGGCGTACGGGCCTTCGTGGGCGCCGACCAGTTCATTTACTGGGTCAAGGGCGACCCGAAGGCCGTGGTGGCCCCGGACGTGTACGTGATGCCGGGGTTCCCGCCCGACGTGGCCCCCCGGTGCTGGAAGGTCTGGCAGACGGGCGTCTCCCCGAGCTTCGCGCTCGAGATCATGTCCGAGGAGGACGACGTGAAGGACGTCGAGCGCGCCCCGCAGCGGTATGACGCGCTCGGCACGCGGGAGCTCGTGGTCTTCGATCCGTACGTCGATGTGCGCTCTGGCCGCACGCGTTTTCGTGTTCATCGGCGCGACGAGCGCGGCAAGCTCGTGGTCGTGGAGGCGACGAACGCGGATCGGGTTCGAAGCGAGGTGCTCGGTTGTGTGCTCCGCGCGGTCGGCGGTGGCGACGCCATGCGGCTACGCGTGGCCGTGGATGCCGAAGGGGAGGAGCTCTTCCCGACAGCGGCGGAGGCAGAACGCGCGGCGTGGGAGGCAGCGGGCGAGGCGCAACGCCAGGCAGACGAGGCGCAACGCCAGGCAGGCGAGGCGCAACGCCAGGCAGGCGAGGCGCAACGCCAGGCGCGCGAGGCCGAACGCAAGGCGGGCGAGGCCGAACGCAAGGCGGGCGAGGCCGAACGCAAGGCGGGCGAGGCCGAACGCAAGGCGCAGGAAACGCTCGCGGCGGAGCGCACAGCCCGCCAGAACCTCGAGGCGGAGCTCGCCCGGATGCGTTTGGAGCTCGCGCACCTGCGGCGTTGAACACCTGCGGCGTGCCAGTCCCCGCGACTTTTTGGTACGCTCGGCGAGCCATGCGCGCGCTGCCCCTCCACACGACCCTCGCCGCGACATCCCTGTTCGTCCTGTCCGCTTGCGCACCCACGCAGGAACGCGGACCAGACCCGGCCGCGCCTGCGCACGCGGGCCGGGACGCGTTTTTCATGGGCAATGTCCGCGAAACCGTCGAGAAAAACCCGATCGGGCCGGACGAAAAGACCAAGCTCGTTCCGCTTTTCGAGAATGACGACCACACGGTCAACGTCATCCAGACCCGCGGAACCGTGCCTCTGCATTACCATGCCGATCACGACGAGCTCGTCGTGATTTTCGAGGGCAGCGGGACGTTCACCGTCGAGGGCCAGACGCGCGTGGTGAAGGCGGGCGACGTGCAGGTCATTCCCCGCGGCGCAAAACATTCCTACGTGCACGATGGGCCCGGCGTGACCGTGGTCGTGTCGACGTTCTCTCCGCGGTTCGACCCGAAAGACAGGATCATGGTCGACACCAAGAAGCCGTAAGCGAGGACCACGCCTCGCGTCCTCGCTTCAGAGCGGCATGCCCCGTGCTTCATGCGCTCGGCGGGGGCGCCGATTCTCGTTTTCCGGAGAGCTCGGCGCGCGCCACCCGGTCGAGCGAGAGCGCGACGGCACCCTCGGCCAAGGTGCGCTCCTCGGGCGCGAGCGGCGACCGCGCGGCGAGCCACGGCCGCACGTGGCGGCAGAGGACGTCCGGAAGGACCTTTCTTTGCTGCCGGATGTGCGCGTCGGCGTCCGTCGTCGCGCTCGCGTAGCTGTAGCCGTGGAGCTCGCCCTCGTGTTCGCCCTCGGGCGCGACGGCAGGCAAAAGGGCGAGGCCCGTCGAGAGCCGCAGCACGGTCACGGTCGCGCTGTAGCGCTTCGGCTTGGGCAGCTCGTTCTCGACATACGTGTTTTGCGTGCACGTCGCCACGAAGAGCCTTTCGCCGCGACGCGCGCGCTCGGCGAGCGTCCGCCACGGCGCGAGTTGCCATTCGGCCGGGGGCAGGTCCCCGTGCGTGCCGTCGATCGCGAGCACGCCCGCAGGATCACGGCCGGCGATGAGCTCGCGGCGCACGGCCTGACAACCCGCGGAAAAACCCACCAAGATGACGTCCCCGACGCCCTTGCCCGTGGCGGCCGTGGTGCGCGCCACCGTATGCGGCAATGGCTCGCCCGTGGCGTCGTCGTAGGCGACGATGCTGGGCGCCGGCCCGAGCGCGGCGCGTAGATCGGCGTCGACGTGCGCGCCCACCAGATAAAGGACGACGAGCGGGCTTTGCTCTCCCTCCCCACGCTGCACGAGGCGATATGCCATTTGATTCCTCCGCTGACCCGGCGAGCGCCGGGCGTCTCTCTCTTTCAGAATAGCATCCATATCGCGGGATGCCGTATTTCGTGTTCTCGGGGATCCGGAAAACGTGGCATGATCCTCGCCCCATGCTCGGTTTCTTCAAGGAACGAAGGCGCAAGGCTGTCCGCGGACGCCCGTTTCCGCCCGCGTGGCAGGACGTCCTCTCGGAAAACGTGCCCTACTTCGGCCGGCTCTCGTCCGAGGATCAGGACGAGCTTCGTGGCCTCGTGCAGATCTTCCTCGACGAGAAGCGCTTCGAAGGTTGCGGCGGGCTCGTCGTCGACGACGAGATCCGCGTCACGATCGCGGCCCAGGCCTCTATCCTGCTCCTCAACCGCGACAGCGACGTCTACCCCGATCTCGAGGTCGTCCTCGTGTATCCGAGCACCTACGTGGACACGCGTCCGCGGACGATCGAGGGCGGCATCGTGGTCGAGGACGACGAGACGCGGCTCGGCGAGTCGTGGGAGCGAGGCATGGTCGTGCTGGCGTGGGACGCCGTGCTGCACGGCGCAGCCGACGTTCGTGATGGTCACAATGTGGTCTTGCACGAGTTCGCCCACCAGCTCGACACCGAGGACGGAGCCGCAGACGGCGCGCCCGTTTTGCCGCGCCCGACGGCGTACGGACCCTGGGCGCGTGTCCTCGGCGCCGCGTACGAAGGGCTTTTGCGGGACGCAACGCGAGGCGACAAGACCGTCCTCGACACCTATGGAGCCAAGAACCCGGCCGAGTTTTTCGCCGTCGTGACCGAGGCCTTCTTCGAGCGCCCGCGCGCGCTTCGAGCCAAGCACCCCGCGCTCTACGAGCAGATGCGCGTCTTCTACGAGCAAGATCCCGCCGAGCTCGGCGGTGCTTCGCGCTGACACGTCCCCGGCAAAGCTACACGCGCCCCGCGTCACCGTGCTAGGAGGGCCCGGGAGAGAAACTCGCCTCCCGATCACCCTCGCATCCACTATGTCCAAAAGCGCCTCCGAACGCCCCGCCGCCGTGCTCGTCTCCGTCCAGGTTCCCACGATCGCGGACGAGGATCACGCCGCCGATATGGCCGAGCTCGGCCGCCTCGTGAACACGCTCGGCTACGACATCGTCGGGACGGTGTCGCAGCGACGCTCGCACGTGTCGAAGGGCGCCGTGCTCGGGGAAGGGAAGCTCCGCGTGCTCGCCGAGATCACGGGCGGACCCGGCCCCGCCGGCATGCGTTTTCAGAAGCCAGGGCAGAAGCGGAGCGAGAGCGACGACGACGAGCACGACGACGCGCCCGAGAGCGCCTCGGGGGACGACGACGCCGAGGACGCAGCCGAGGACGGCGCGCAAGCGGAGCGCACGCCCGAGCTCGTCGTCGTGGATCACGATCTTTCGCCGAGCCAGCTGCGGAACCTCGAGAAGTGCACGGGCGCTCGGGTCCTCGACCGGAGCGGCGTGATCATCGAGATCTTCCACCGCCATGCGCGGAGCCGCGAGGCACGGCTCGAGGTGGAGATCGCGCGCCTCAACTACGTCGCGCCGCGGATGCGCGAGTCCTCCGGCGGCGGCGATCGTCAACGCGGCCGCGGCGCCGGCGAGAGCCAGCTCGAGCTCGATCGGCGCAAGATCCGCGATCGGATCGCCGAGCTACGCAAGGAGATCGACGGCATCCAGCGCGAGCAGGCCACGCGCCGGGCCGGCCGCACCGGGCAGCGCCGCGTGGCGCTGGTGGGCTACACCAACGCGGGCAAGAGCTCGCTCATGCGGGCGCTCACCGGCAGCGGTGTGTACGTGGCCGACAAGCTGTTCGCCACGCTCGACACCACGGTGCGTGCGCTCAAGCCGGAGACCGAGCCCCGCATCCTCGTCAGCGACACGGTGGGCTTCATCAAGAAGCTGCCGCACGATCTCGTGGCGTCGTTCAAGTCGACGCTCGACGAGGCGCTCGAGGCCTCGCTCCTGTTTTACGTCGCCGACGCCTCGGATCCGACGTTCCGCGGCCAGCTCGAGGTGACGCGCTCGACGCTCGCCGAGATCGGCGCGGCCGACGTGCCTTACAAGCTCATCCTGAACAAGATCGATCGCGTCGCCGAGGAGGACCGGTTGATCCTCGCGCGCGAGTTCCCCGAGGCGCTCCTCCTGTCGGCCAAGGATCCCGCGGACGTCGCGCGCTTGCGGCAGATGCTGATCGACTTCTTCGACGCGCTCATGGTGCCCGGAGAGCTCGTCGTGCCGTACGCGAAGCAGTCGCTCGTGAGCGAGGTCTACGAGCACGCGAAGGTCCTTTCGGAGACGTACGACGAAGCAGGGGCGCACATCGTGCTCCGCGCCGAGCCCGCGGCCCTCGCGCGGCTTCAGAGCCTCGTCGACCGGTAAGAGCCTGCGATCTTCCCCTTCCGAGGCCCCATGCGAGAAATCGATCCCGCCCGCCCGCGCCTCTACCTCGTCGACGCCACGTACGAGCTCTTCCGCGCCTATTTCGCGCAGCCCTCCCGCAAGTCCCCCGACGGCCGCGAGGTCGGCGCCGTCCGCGGGCTCCTCTCGACGTTGATCGTGCTCGCCCGGGAGGCCACGCACATCGCTTGCGCCACGGATCACGTGGTTCGTTCGTTCCGCAACGATCTCTACGCGGGATACAAGACCGGAGACGGCCTCGAGGAGGAGCTCACCTCGCAGTTCGTCCTCGCCGAGGACGCCATGCGCGCGCTCGGCTTCGTCGTGTGGCCCATGGTCGAATTCGAGGCCGACGACGCGATCGCCGCAGCCGCAGCCCGCTTTTCGGAAGAGGCGGGGCAGGTCTTGATTGCTTCGGTCGACAAGGATCTCGCGCAGTGCGTCGATGGCACCCGCGTCGTCATGCTCGACCGGAAAAACGACGACACGATCCTCGACGAGGACGGCGTTCGCAGGAAGTTCGGCGTGCCCCCCGCCTCCATCCCGGATTTCCTGGCCCTCGTGGGGGATTCGGCCGATGGATATCCGGGGTTGCCGGGCTGGGGCGAGAAGTCGTCGGCGGCGGTGCTTGCGATGTACGGGACGATCGAGCGGATCCCGCGCGAGGCGTCCTCGTGGGGCGTCAAGGTGCGGGGCGCCGACAAGCTCGCGGCGACCCTCGCGGCGAGGGCCGAGGACGCCCGGCTTTTCAAGCAGCTCGCCACGTTACGCGCCGACGTTCCGCTGACCGAGGGGTTCGAGGACCTCGCGTACCAGGGGGCGAGGCCCGAGCTCCGGGCCTTCTGTGAAGAGCTCGGGCTGCCGGACATGGTGCGGCGGGTGAAGCGCTGGCGCGAGTAAACGCGGCGGTCCCGGGGCCACTACGCGGCGCGGCGAAGGGGGGGAAGGCCCCGTGACGGTTCGTCGGACCGGTGGGGACCGTGACTCCGCCAGCTTGAAATTGTAGAGCCGTCCCGGCCGAGCAGTCGAGAAGGTGCCCGCCGCCGCGACGCTGGTGTAAAACCGAAGCCGGTGGAGTCTGCATCGGGGGGCACGTATGACGCCAAGCTAGGGGGTTCCCCCGATGCCGACGTGCCTCTTGCCGACGACGATCGGCAGGTGCTGGTCATCGTCGGCAATGGGATGACGAGCTACCGGCTTTGCCAGAAGCTCGTCGAGAACGGCGCCAACCAGTCGATCCGCATCGTCGTCTTCGGCGAGGAGCGCTTCCCCGCCTACGACCGCGTCCACCTGACCGACATCTTCGGCGGCCGCGACGGCGAGAGCCTCATCCTCGCGGAAGAGGAGTGGTACGCGTCGCACGGGATCGACCTCTACCTCGACGATCCGATCCTCCACGTCGATCGCGAGCACAGCTGCGTCCAGTCCTACTCGGGCCTGGAAATCCCGTACAACCGCCTGATCTTCGCCACGGGCTCCGAGCCCTTCGTGCCGCCGATCGACGGCCTGCACATCAAGGGCGAGGACGGATCGTCGCGGCTCCGCAGGGGCGTCTTCGTCTACCGGACCTTCGACGACGTCTACAACATCGAGGCGCATGTCGAGGGGTCCTTGCGTGTCGCGGTCGTCGGCGGCGGCTTGCTCGGGCTCGAGGCGGCGAAGGCGATCTACGACCTCGGGCAGAGGCTGCATCCCATCGACGTCCAGGTCATCGAGGTCGCGCAGGGCCTGATGCCGCGGCAGCTCGACGCGCAGGGCGCGGCGGTGCTGAAGGAGAAGATCGAGGAGCTCGGGGTCAAGGTCCAGGTCGGCAAGAAGATCAAGAGCGTGCTCTCGGCGAAGGAGCACGCGGCGAAGCAGAAGAAAAAGAAGAGCCTCGCGGGGCCCCCGTCGCGTGATCTCGCGTCGGCGGCGAACCTCGGACCGTACAGGCTCGCGGTTCGCCCGACCCAGGAGGCCGACGAAGAGCCGCCGGAGGAGCCGGAGGAGACGCCCGAGGAAGAGGCGACCGACGGCGAGCCCGAGCGGCTCGTGATGGAGTTCGACGACGAGTCGATCCTCGGCGTCGACATGATCATCGTGTCGACGGGCATCCGCCCGCGCGGCGACATCGCGAAGGCCGCGGGCATCACGTGCGCAGCGAACGGTGGGATCATCGTCGACGACAAGCTGCAGACGTCGGACGAGCAGATCTTCGCCATCGGCGAGTGCGCGAACCACGGCGGCGTGACGTATGGGCTCGTGGCGCCGGGCTACCAGATGGTCGACGTGCTGGTCGCGAACCTGCTCGGCGAGAGCGCCGCGTTCAAGGGGGCCGATCAGTCCGCGAAGCTCAAGCTGCTCGGGGTCACGGTCGCGGCGCTCGGCGAGTACGACGGCGACACGAAGCCGCTCTCCTCGGCGCTGCGGTACACGACGGGCGGCGTCTATCGCAAGCTCGTGACGCGCCAGGGACGGCTCATCGGCGCGGTCACCGTGGGCGACTGGGAGAACCTCGACCGCATCCGCGACGCGCTGCTCTCGCCCGTGCCGATGGGGTTCTGGGACATGCGGCGCTTCCGCTCGACCGGAAACCTCTTCCCCAAGGAAGACTCGAAGAAGGTCACCGAGTGGGCCGACGACGCGGTCGTCTGCGGCTGCCTGCGCGTCACGCGCGGCGCGCTCTCCTTGGCGATCGTCGAGGGGTGCGGGACGGTCGAGGCGCTCTGCAGCAAGACCGGCGCGGGCACCGTGTGTGGATCGTGCAAGCCGCTGATGGCGGAGCTGCTCGGCGTGGACGAGCTCGGGGCGCTCCCGATCGCCGTGCCCACGGCCCCGGTGCCGATGCGTGATCGCGCGCCGCTGCGCAAGGACAGGCCGCCGACGTCGCGCCGCACGATGGCGCCCTCGGTGCCGGTCTCGCAACGCAGGCCGACCTTGCCGGGAGGCGTCGCGCGGGCAGCGGGCCTCATGAACATCATGATGCCGGGGAGCCTCCCGCCCTCGAGCGGCAGTGGGCGCGGGCGGCGCAAGACCTTGCCGCTCATCGA
>JANMGF010000427.1:0-1114 GCA_031374535.1 Polyangium sp. (in: bacteria) | reverse complement strand
CCGATCACGGCGACGACGTGAACCTGAACTACGAGCCGACGGTCAACCCCATTGGCTCGGGCGGGTATGCGTGGGTCGTCTTCACGAGCCGCCGCATGTACGGCAGCGTCGCGAACATCCCGCCCTTCTGCAGCGATCCGCGCGGCGTCAACCTGTTCACGAACATCACGCCGAAGAAGCTCTGGGTCGCGGCGGTGGATCTCAATGCGCCGGCGGGTACGGACGGGAGCCATCCCGGGTTTTACCTGCCCGCGCAGGAGCTGCTCGCGGGCAATGCGCGCGGCTTCTGGGTGCAGGAGCCCTGCCGCAACGACGGCGTGGGATGTGAATCGGGTGATCAATGCTGCGGCGGGTACTGCTCGCCTGACGCGATGGGCAGCGGAGCGCTCGTCTGCGGCGACACGCCCCCGGACGGGATGTGCTCGGAACAGGGCAACGGGTGCACGACGTCGGCGGATTGCTGCGGCGCACCGGAGATCGTCTGCCTGAACGGGTTCTGCCAGCTCGAAGGGCCGAACTGACCCGCGTCGCGGACGACCCACACGGCGGGCTCCTCGCGTGGAATGCGCGGAGCCCCGCCGGTCACCACCCCGGAGTGACGTCGCATCCTTCCACGAGCTCGACGCGATAACAGCACGATTCGTCCGTACGTACGCCCGGCTCGAAGACGGTCCCGCTGCTGCGGTCCAAGGGGATACGCTCGTACGCCTCCTCGGCCGGGGGACACTCATTCGGATCGCTTTGAGGGTCGCTCGGGTCGGGCCAGGCGAAACAAAGGGCCTCGCTCTCGTCAGGCCCGAAACACCCTTGCAGCGTCGCGGAGCCGAGGGGGACGACGAGCGTCACGAGGACGAGCGCACGCAGGACACGGGCACCGAGGAAGCGGGTCTTCGTCGAAGAAAACATAGAATTCCTTTGCTTTGGTTGGCAAGCCGTGGAGCCCCGGGCGGCGCATGGCTCCCCGGGGCGGGCGGTAGGACGTCCCCGCCGCCGCCGGACCCACGGCCGCGGGACAGAATTTCCTCGAGGGCCTTCTCCAGGTCGCTGAATTCGTAGGGCTTCGCCACCACGTCGCGAAAGCCGAGCTTCGCCACGACCTCGCGGGCATCGGGCC
>JANMGF010000422.1:0-3741 GCA_031374535.1 Polyangium sp. (in: bacteria) | reverse complement strand
CTTGGCGGCCTTCACGGCGTGGAAGCCAGTCTCTGTCCATCTGTAGAAGGTCTATGTCTGGTGCTTCGGATCGTGGATCCAATATTGCGGGAGCTCGTAGCGGTGGTAGTTGCGGAGCTTCTTGACCGTATCGTTTGCGCTGTTGCTCGGCGACAGCACCTCGCAAACCCAATCCGGGCGGATGCGGACGGGCCACTCCTTGGGCGGCTCGGGGACACGCTCGCGTCGCCAGCCGACGAGGTCGGGCCGGTAGATCTGATCCGCTGCGAACGCGATGTCAGCGTCGGTCGCTATCCACCATCCGCCGGGGCGTTGCGGACCGGGCCGTCGACCGTATTGCTCGCGGATCGTTCCGCCGAGTCCGAGCAGTGACAGGGCGTGCGTGAAGCTTGGCTGCGCCTTCTGCACGATCTCTCCATCGATGATCTCGTGCCTGCGCTCTTCCTCTGGAATCGCGAGCAAATCCTCCCACGTCGCCGACTTGATCCTCCGTACAGGAGACCCCATGCCCGCCATCTTGCGCCCCTCCCCCACCTCGCGCAACGTGCCTCGGTCGTCCCTGGATCCCCCACGCGACCACGAATTGTTTCGCGTCCGAGCCTCCTCGCCCCCTAAAATCCGTGCATGCGTCCTTCGCTTGCCGCGCGCGTCGCGTGCGCGTTTGCCCTTGTCCTCGTGTCGTTCCTGACGTTCGCCTCCTGCGGCGCGCGGACCGGGGACCTCGACCTCTACGCCACGGGCGGCGCGAATTGCGGGCAGATCGGCGCGAGCTGCGGCGTGCCCGGCGACTGCTGCACCGACCTCGATTGCAACGGCGAGATCTGCAAACCCGAGCAGATCTGCGCGCCCCAGGGCAGCGCCTGCGAGACCACCGTCGACTGCTGCAACCTCGACTGCCTCAACGGCTTCTGCGGCGGCGTCGCGTGCAAGCCGAGCGGCATCGCCTGCACGGACAGCGCCGAATGTTGCAACTTCGACTGCTGGCAAGGCTTCTGCGGCGGCATCGAGTGCAAGCCCGACGGCTCCGCGTGCGACGCGCCGCAGGCCTGTTGCGGTTTCCAGTGCACGAACGGCTTCTGCGGCCCCGCCGTCTGCAAGCCCCAGGGCGCCACGTGCTTCGGCGACGGCGAGTGCTGCAACGGCGACTGCAACCAGAACGTCTGCGGCTCGGCCTGCCAGCCCGACGGGTTTGCCTGTCAAAACCCCTCCCAGTGCTGCTCGGACCTCTGCACCGAAGGCGTCTGCGGCCCTGGTTCCTGCAACCCCAACGGCGCGCCTTGCCAGGTCGCGCTCGAGTGTTGCTCCGGCAGCTGCCCCGGCGGCGTCTGCAACTTCCAGCCGTGCGGCCCCGACGGCGCGACTTGTTTCTCCGCGGAGGATTGCTGCGGAGACGTCTGCGAGAACGGCGTCTGCGGCGGCGGCGTCTGCCAGATCGACGGCGCTGCGTGCACCACGGCGGCCCAGTGCTGCAGCGGCTTCTGCGACCTCAACACGCTGCGTTGCGGCTTCCCCCAGTGCCAGCCCGACGGCGTCTTCTGCCAGAGCGACTTCCAGTGCTGCAGCGGCTTCTGCAACCCGAACACCGCGAGCTGCGGCTTCGGCGGCTGCCAGCCCGACGGCTTCTTCTGCCAGGCCGACTTCGAGTGCTGCGCGGGCTTCTGCGATCCGTTCACCCTGAGCTGCGGCTTCGGCCAGTGCCAGCCCGACGGCTTCTTCTGCCAGAACGACTTCGAGTGTTGCTCGAACAGCTGCAACCCCGACACCTTCACCTGCGGCTTCGGCGGATGCAGCCCCGACGGCGTCTTCTGCGTCAACGACTTCGAGTGCTGCACGAGCATCTGTGATCCGCTCACCAGCACCTGCGGCCTCGGCATGTGCTTGCCGAACGGCTTCGGCTGCGGCAGCGGAGACGAGTGTTGCTCGGGCTTCTGCGACGAAGCCGGCGGCTTCTGCGTCGCGGTCGAGTGCCAGCCCGACGGCTTCTTCTGCGACAACGGCTTCGACTGCTGCTCCGGCTTCTGCGACCCGAGCTTCTTCACCTGCGGCTTCGGCCAGTGCCAGCCCGACGGCTTCGGCTGCGGCTCCCCCGCCGAGTGCTGCACGGGCGTCTGCACGAACGGTGTTTGCGGCGCGGCCCAGTGCAAGCTCGACGGCTTCCCCTGCAACACGAACGACGAGTGCTGCACGAACGTCTGCGACAACGGGATCTGCGGCAACGGCTCGTGTTTGCCCCCGGGATCGAACTGCGTGAACAACGAACAGTGCTGCGTCGGCCTCGTGTGCAACGGTGGGGCCTGCGGCGCGCCGCTCGCCGACGCGGGCTCGTGTAGCCTCGACCCTGGCGGCACGCCTTGCTCGCAGTGCATCGTCGGCACTTGCTGCGCGCAGACCGAGAACTGCCTCGCCAACCCGCAGTGCGCCTCGAGCATGAGCTGCTACCAGCGCTGCACGATCGGCGGCGGCACCCCCGCGAGTTGCCAGCAGCAGTGCTGCACCGGCAACCTCTGCAACCAGTGGTCGAACTGCGTCGCGCAGAGCTGCGCCGAGCCCTGCTTCTGAGAGGGCTTCTGAGACGCGCCCTCTTCCCGCGCCCTTCGTCCGATGCTTTCATGCGCGCGCAGCGCCTCGGCGCGGCCTTCCGTTTTGTCCATGCGACCTTGCGCTTCGATCCTCGTTTTCTCCGCCGCGCTCGCGCTCTTCTTGTGCGCGTGTCTGGGCACGCCGACGCCGCTCGCGCCGGGTCTCGAAGGGTCCGTGGGGTTGCCTCACGCGGGTGTGCTCACGGGCGCGACCGCGTTGCCCGAGCGTGGCGCTGGGTATCGGCTCCTCCGCAACTCGAGCGCGCGGTATGGCACGCCGCGCCTCGTCTCCACGCTCCAGCGCGCCGCGCGTGAGGTCTCCGAACGAAGGCCTGGCGCGCCCTTGCTCGTGGGTGATCTCTCCAATCGCCACGGTGGTTTCCGCAACGGCCATCGCTCGCATCGCACGGGCCGCGACGTGGATTTGCTCCTCTATTGCACGACGCCCGACGGCCGCTCCATCCCGAGCCCCGGGTTTGTCCGTTTCGGCGCGGACGGCCTCGCCGAGACCGAGGACAAACGCCTCCCGTTCGTCCGTTTCGACACCGAGCGCACCTGGCAGCTCGTCAAGTCGCTCGTCGTTTCGCCGGAGGCCGACGTCGAGTGGCTCTTCCTCGCGCGCTGGCTCGAGGCGCTCTTGATCGAACATGCGCGCGCGCGGGGCGAGGATCCCGAGCTCGTCTGGCGGGCGGAGAACGTCCTTCTCCAGCCGAAGGACAGCGCGCCGCACGACGATCACATCCATCTCCGCGTCGCGTGCAGCCCGGCCGAGGCTGTCCGTGGTTGTGACGGTCAGGGCCCGGCCTGGCCCTGGCTTCCCTCGCCGCTCGCGCTCGAGCCCTGGACCGACGCGGAGGCCTTCGCTGCGTTGATCGACGATCTCCTCCCTGGCAAGCCCGTCTCCACGGCGACCCACGCGCCATGAACCTCCTCGCGCACGGCGACGCGGCCGACGTCTGCGTTGCCTTGCCGCCCGACGTCTCCTTCGACCTCGTCTACCTCGACCCTCCGTACGGCGTGGGCACGTCGATGACGGCGCGCACGGCGCTCGGACAAACCCGCGGCAAGAAGCAGGCGTCGGGGGGCCCTGTGGCGTACGAGGACAAGTACGATCCGGAGAGCCTCGTCGCGATGCTCCTTCCGCGCCTCGAAGCGATCCGCG
>JANMGF010000399.1:0-3601 GCA_031374535.1 Polyangium sp. (in: bacteria) | reverse complement strand
CTGCGCTCCCGAAGCCGTGGCCGCGAGGTTGTAGCTCGGCGCGCGGCGATAATCGTGGTCGCGGATCGTCAGCTTGCCCGGACGAACCTTTCGCGCGACACGCACGTTCGTCACGTGCTCGCGATCGGCCGTCGTGGGGTTGTCCCGGAACGCGATGGGCGTGCGCGGCGCGTTCGACTGCGGCGCGTCGGAGAGCACGAGCTTCGTCCCTTCCTCGGACGGCTCGAAGTAGAAGCAGATCCCCGCGTCCTCCAGCATGCGACACATGAACGCGTAGTCGCTCTCGGCGTACTGCACGCGGTACTTGCGTTTCTTGTACGCGCCCTTGTCGATCTTGAGCACCGGCTCGATGCCCCACTCCTCGAGCATCTTCACGACGATGTCGGACTCGGAGAGCTGCTGGAACATCCGGTAGTTCCGCCGCTGCGTCGCGAGCCAGAACGTGGGGACGATCGAGATGTTATAGCTCGACAGGCCCGTCTCCTCCGCGCCGAGCTGCTCGAGCTCGTTGCAGATGCCTGTCCAGATCCGCCCCCCGCCGCCGTGGCCGCCGTGCATCACGAAGCGCGCAGGCTGCCCGACGATGGCCTCGAAATCGACGTTGGGGTTGTCGCTGAGGGCGACGAGGCGCACCTCGAAGAGCTGCGATATCCGCTCGCTCACCGAGAACTCGCGGATATCAAAGCCGTCGCCCGAGGCGAGCTCGACCGAGAGGTTGCTGGTTCGGGAGGCGCTCATGTCGTGGTACACCCCGTGGTTTGCGACGATCGGCGCGCGCGTCGTCGTCCGCGCGTCGGACCCCAGGATCGGGGCGGCAAGAGAAGCTACCACGACTGCCTCGCCATCGGGGAGAGGCAATTCGACGGTCCACCTCCCCCCGAGGCCCGGGGCGGCTTGACGGGCGCCCCACCATTTGTTGTGCTCTCTCGCATGCCTGACGATCTCGTCCACCTCCGGCTCGAGTCCGAAGACTTTCCTTGCGACGATTTGCAGATTTTCGAGTTCGCGGGCCGCGAATCACTCGGAAAGCTCTTCGCGCTTTCGATCGGCGTCGCCAGCACGAAGCCCCCGGGGCTCGATCTCGCCGCGGTCGAGGGCGCGACGGCGACGCTCGTATTCGAGGTCGACGGGCAGGACGTACGGCGTATCCACGGCATGATCGCCGAGATCCGGGACCGGATCGACACGGAGGCCGAGACCCGATCGTATTACCTCCTCCTCGTCCCGCGCGCCCACCGCCTCTCGCTCGTGCGGACGCAGGAGATCTTCATGGATCTCTCCGTCCCCGAGATCATCCAGAAGAAACTCGAGCTCGTGGGCCTCGGCGCCGACGACGTCCAGATGCGCCTCTCCGGGACGTACCCGAAGCGCGAGTTCGTCGTGCAGTACAAGGAGACCGACCTCGCGTTCGTCTCGCGCCTCGCCGAGCACGAGGGCATCACGTTTTTCTTCGAGCACGAAGACGGGAGCGACAGGATCGTCTTCACGGATCACAACACCGGATTCCCGATCGCGCCGGGGCACGACGTCGCGCCGTTCCGGGCGCGGGGCGAGCGCCGCGACATCTACCACATCGAGTCGACGACGCGCCTCGTGCCCCGGGCCCACGTGGTGCACGACTACAACTACCGGTTGCCTCTCATCGATCCCGCGGGCAGCGCCGAGGCGCCGTCGGGGCTCGGCGGCGGGCTCGTCGAGTACGGCACCCATTGCAAGACGCCCGCGGAGGCCACGCGGTACGCGACGATCCGCGCCGAGGAGACCGAGGCGACGCACCGCGTGTTCAGCCTGGAGAGTGATCTCGGCTGGATCCGCTCGGCCGGGACCTTCACCCTCGAAGAACACCCCAAGCTCGGCGACACGGCGCTGCTCGTCACGGAGATCGAGCACTACGCGCGCCACCCGGTCGCGCTCTTCGGCGGCAAGGAAGAGGTCCCGTACACGAACAAATTCCGCGCCATCGAGTCGGCCATCCGGTTCCGGCCCGCGCGCGTCACGCCGAAGCCCCAGATCCACGGGGTGATCAACGGCATCGTGGCGCACGAGATGGAGGGGACGGAGAGCCTCTTCGCGCGCCTCGACGACGAGGGTCGGTACCTCGTCCGCATGATGTTCGACACGTCCGGGTCGGGCGAACGGCAGTTTGTCTCGCGCCGCATTCGCATGGCCCAGCCGCACTCCGGCGCGAACTACGGGCACCATTACCCCTTGAAGCCCGGGACCGAGGTGCTCATCGGCTTCATCGACGGCGATCCGGACAGACCCATCCTCCTCCACACCGTGCCGAACCCGATCACGCCCTCGCCCGTCGCGGCGAACTCCGCGCCCGCGCACCGCATCAAGACGGCGACGGGCATTCTGATCGAGATGAAGGACGCGCTGATCGAAGCGAAGAGCTCGTGACCTTCCCTCTGCATTGCCTCGGGGGCGAGGCCGCGCCGGAGGCCATGGCCGCGGATCTGCGGGCTCTCGCGCGGCTCCCCGAGCGGGCCCGCGCGCGATTCTGGGACGCGCTCGGCCCGGCGCTCCCCGATCCCTTGCCGGCCTCGGTCGAGCCGGCGCTCGATACCTTCGCGCGTGCATTCGAGGCCCCGAAGGACGATCTCGCGCGTGCCCTCAAGGCCTCTCGTTTCCTCGTGCGTGAGGCGAGCGCGCGGGGCCTCGATCGCGATCGTTTCGGCGAAGACATCGTGCGCCTCGCGGGCGGCCCCCTTTCGCCGGAGGCCGCGGTGATAGGTCCCCTCCTTCTCTCGCGGTACGACGCCGCGCGCGCGGCCCTCTCGGCGGGCGTGGCGCGCGACACCCTCGCCGATCACGGCGCCGTCCTCCAGTCGATCGAATGGCGCCTCGACGGGATCCTCGCCTCGAGCCGCGGCGACGCGGGCGACGCGAAAATCGCGGTCCTCACGCTCGGCTATCGCCAGGGGGATCGGAATGATCGCATCACGCTCCACCTCTCGCCCGACAAGCTCGAGGAGCTGCGGCGCGCGTGCGAGCGCATGTCGCGCTGAACGTTCGACTTCATGGGTTTACAGCGGGATGCGCGCTCTGTTAGCGTATCTCGCAGGAGGCACAGGCGCATGGCGGACGAGGTCACGGCAGCGGGCAAATACCTTCTCATCTCCGTTCCGGAGTTCGCGAAGGATCCTGTGGGTCCCCGCAAGGACAAACCGATGACCTCGTTCTTGCGGCTCGGTGCTTTCCACGAGCACCCCGAGAACGAGGATGCCACGAAGCGCGCGCTCGAGCTCGCCAAGCAAGCGCAGGTCGTTGCGACGAGCCAGGGCGGCCCCCAGACCCTGCCGATCGGGGCCGAGAACGACGCTTCGATAACGGGCGTCGAGGGCAAGGGCGTCTTCCTCGACGATCAACGCATCGGCGATCCGCCGAACGGCCCCGATGACGCGGAAGCGCAGTCGCTCCCTGTCGCGGAGCGCCTCGAGCAAAGCGCGGCGCTGCTCACGCGTGGTGGCTGGTGGGATCATTCCGACGGCAATCGAATTTCGACCACGTACGGCGACAAGGTCGAGGTCATCCGCGGCAACTACAAGATGGTCGTCATGAGCCGCCAGGATTCGTCCGACGGCGCGGGCGGCTGGGA
>JANMGF010000372.1:0-11286 GCA_031374535.1 Polyangium sp. (in: bacteria) | reverse complement strand
CCCGCTCCCGGTAGAGACGAAACGCGTTCTCGAAGCAGTCCAGATAGGATAGCAGCGATAGATCGACATCGCCCGCCTCGTTGTCGGCCACCGGCCGACACGTATCCATCACCTCGTACCCGTAATAGCCGCTGGCCCCGACGTCGAGCTGAAAGATGTGGGGTTGGTCACCGACAACCAGCGCCACCGCGCCGGCGCCCGCGCTCGGCTCGAAGTACCGCCACTCGGCGCCGGGCGAGTCGCCTCCCTCCGTCGGTACGAACCGCGACAGATCCGATGCGATCACCAGCGCCTTGGCGCCGGGTGAGGTTCGGGACAGCACGAATTGCGCGGCGATCTGCAAACCTGCCACGCCCGAGTAGCAAGCGCTCTTGACCTCGAACAGCCGACAGTTGCGGCGCAGGCCGAGCAGATCTTGAAAGTAGGTGCTGAGCGACTTGCCGAAATCGAAGGATGACTCGGTGCAGCTCACGACCAGCTCGATGCGGTCGCGCTCCTGGGCCGGCATGGCGTCGAGCAGCGGCTTGGCGGCGTTGATGCCGAGGGTGACCGGGTCCTCGTAGGGAAGCGCGACGGTCTTCTCCTTCATCATCAAGCTTGTGAAGCGGTTTCGGTCAAGGTTGCGGTGCAGCGCGAGCTTCTGCAAGTCGAGGTACGCACACCCCGCGAACGCGTTCATCCGCTCGATTCCGACCATCTGGGTACGACTCCGTTGTTTCGCGAGCTCTGCTATCCGTGTCCGTGCCAGCGAGCGCCGCCGTCGGCTTGCGCGGCCGCGCTAACTTAGTAACGCTCCCAGCACAGCGCGGTGTTGATGCCGCCGAACCCGAAGCTGAGGGTCAGGGCGCGCTGGATGCGGTGGGCCACCGCCGCGCCGCGCACCCAGTTGAAATCTTCGTCGATCGGGTTGTCGAGGTTGCGGCTCGGATGAAGCCGACCGACCCGTAGCTGGAGCAGCGTGGCAGCGGCCTCCACCGCGCCTGCCGCGCTGAGTCCGTGACCGATGAGCGATTTGGTGGTGTTGACATAGGCCGACCGCAGCCCACAGGCCCCCAGCGCGGCGACCTCGGTCGTATCGCCGATGATCGAGCCGGAGCCGTGTGGATTGACGTAGTCGATCTGCCGGGCGTCCCACTCGCTCGCCGCCAGCGCTGCTGCGATGGCGCGGCTCTCACCCTCGGCAGAAGGATCGGGGTTGCGGTTTGCATCGCTACAAACACCCCAGCCGCGGAGCCACGCGTACGGTTCCAGCCCTGCGCGCGGGCGCAAAGAGGCACACTCGATTACGAGCGCGCCGCACATCTCACCATAAATGAAGCCATCTCGCTCGCGATCGAACGGGCGACACGCCGACGCCGGCTCGTCGGCGAAGCGCTCCGACCCCATGGCCCCCAGCGAGCGAAAGGCCTGACACTCCCAATAGGAGAGGTCCATGAGCGCGCCGACCGCGATACACACCTCCACCTGCCGCGACGCCACCGCCTGCGCGGCTTGCACGATCGCCATCTGTCCGCTGGCGGACGCCCCGCCTACCGTGAACGCTGGTCCGCGAATGCCTAGCTGCGCTGTGCAGAAGCCACACAGGTCGGTATCCATGAACGACATTGCATATGCGGGCCGCAGATAGGCCGGCTGCTCCCGATGGCGCTCCTGTTGCAGGACCAGCTCGCGTTGCTGCACGTTCGACCCACCGACCACCAGGCCGATCCGCGTGGGATCGACCTCGTCGAGCCGCGCCTCCTGCCAGGCTTCACGCAGCGCGACGAGCGCCGCCTGCGTCGACAGAGACGCACCTCTGGGCGCAGCGGCGGTCGTCTCTGACGCGTGTACGAGCGGAGGCAGCTCGGCTCCCAGAAACGAAGTCTGTCCTCTGCGCCCGGGCCGCTGCAACGCGCCGAACGCGTGCTCCCCGGCGAGGAGCCCCCTGGTGAAAGCCTGTTTACCGTGGCCGATGGAGGAAACCACGCCGAGAGCTGTGACGAGTAGCTCAGCGGGCATTCAACTTGGCGAACAACAACGAGGCGAGCTCGCCGAGGTTTCTAGGGCCGAACAACTCCACCCGCGGAACCGTGAGGTTTAGAGACTCCTGTACCATTATCGTGATGTCGGCGCGATCGATAGAGTTGGCCCCGAGCTGCGCAAGCTGGTCGGATTCGGTGAACTGGTGTCCAGCCAGATGCGGCAAGATTTCGCGAGCGTGCTGGCAGATGAGCTTGAAGATGTCGTCTTTGGTCATAGGAGTGCTTGTCGCGACCTTGACGGATGAGGTCACGCCTGCAGGATCTGTCGCGGGTGGTTACGGCTCGAGTACCCTCGACGCAGAAGGCACCTCAGGATCGAGGATACCACATCGTGAAAGGCAACGGCAAGTCGACCTCTCAAGATGTCGCAACGAGACCGCAGGCTCGAGCGGGGGTCTGCCTGAGCGCGACGTCGCCGCGCTCTGAGAAGGTGCTGCGCGTTGCGCGAACCGTCGCGGCCATGGCGGGCAGCGACGGCGTACGCGAGACGCACGTACCCGAGGCGAACAAGTACGTATTCGCTTGACCATGGTGCTTCATTGAGCACTATCTGGTCATGTGCCTCTGGATACGGACGTCCCCGCTTGGAAGGCACCTCCAGGATGCTTTTATGAAGCTCGTCCAGACCGGCGCGGCGTACGCGGTCGTTGGCACAGCCGGGCTTTAGCGCGGGGGGATGGCCCTCAGCGAAGCTCGGGCATGCTTTGGGGGCGAGAGATCGCGCGGGGGGTTGAATGCCGAGCTCGAGATCGAACCGGGGCTGCTCGGCCCGCCACCGCGGGCGTCACTCCGGACGCCAGTCGAAGGGGAAGTGCTTGCTGGAACCGCCCTTGTAGGGGTGGGAGAAGTCGAAGCCGATGGCGAGGTCGTCCTCGACCACGCCCCAGGTGGCCACCTGGCCGGGGCCGACTTCGGCGCCGGGGGCATTGATCAGCTGCACCCGGCGGTTTGGGTCCGCGGTCGGTCCGGTGAGCGCTCGCGCTCCCACCTTGACCCGTCCTGGGATCTCGGCCCTCCAGTGCGCCAGGTCGGAGGCGGCTTCGAACCTGATGGGTGCGTACTCGATGCTGCGCACCTCGCTGATGAGGGAGCCGAACTTCCCGGGCCAGCCACCTTCCTTGCCGATGAAGATGCGCTCCAGCGCGCGCCGCTGGTCGGTGTCGGCCTTCTCGTCGATGTAGAACATGAGCTTCATCGTGGCGTTCGGGTCGCCGACCCACATGTTGCCCTCGAACTCGCCGATGGCTACGACCCCGAGCCCCGAGAGGTCGATGTCGGCGTAGCGCCCCTCGTGCACCTGCCAAACCAAGGTGAAGAGGCAATCCCCGTGCGTGGGGGTCTGCGCGAACGTGCACGGGCAGGGCAACGAGCAGCTGCAGATGTCGAACCACTCGCCCTTGAGGCGCCAGTCCGCACGCGGCCCCGCCTTGACCGGGGGGGCGTCGGGCTGCGCCCCAGTCTGATTGTCGACAGCGTCGACGAGCGTCTGAACTCGCCCGCCGCCGCTCTGCGTGTTCATTTCCGTTCCATGATTGCAATTGCATGCACTGCTGCACATCGTCATCACTCCTTCGTCATTCGGGTTGCGGAGGTCCCCTCGGCGTGGTCGACATCGTGGCTCATCCCGCACACTGGATCGCGGTCGTCGGCCGCCGTCGGCCCCGGCACTTGTGCGTGATGGGCGTGTTGCACGTCTTCCTTGTGGTCCTGAAGGCCGCTCGCCGCGGGCATCTCGCCTGTGAGGACGTTGCCGCTTGGCGGGCATTACAGGCGCTGATGAGAGGCGGCCCTGTCTGCTGAAACAAGCCCGCGATCGGTCCTTGCTTCGAGCGCACAGCCTCACCTTCGAGTGCAGCCACCCAGTCCCGGCACCCTCTCCCATGTCCCGTCCATGTGCCGCGACCCTGCACCACACCACGGACTCCCCCGGCACGAGGCGTGGCGCCGCGGAACGAACTTTCCTGCACGATCTCCGGCATTTCGAGGGTCAAGTCCGCGTCTCGCAAGGACTTTCCGGATCCCGCTTCCCAGGCTTCAACGGGTTCTCTGGCGAATCACGTGGCGGGGGCGCCCTGGCGGGAGGACGGCTCGCGGGGGCTGGACGCGACCGGAACCGAAAGGTACGTGACCTACAACGATGGGCGGAGCGGCGCGGATGTGATTCCGACGCGGATCGCCTTACCGACGCATCCGGGGAATCGAGGGTGCCTGAGCCAGAACGGAGCGCTCTTGTACGTGGACATTGGCGCAATCAGGCACACGGACCGGGGCCCTGCGGCTGACCTGTCAGAACACGCGTTGCAGCTCGTTCCTTGCGACCAACCCTTCGAACTGCTGCCCGAGCGCCTGCGCGAATCGCGCGTCCCTCACCAGCACACCTGCCTCGATGTTGTCGTTCTGCGCGGCCTCGCTGAAGTTGGCCGAGGTCACGAGCGCCACCTCGTCGTCGATGACCACGCACTTGGCATGCAGCTGCGGCTCGTAGGCCCCTTCCAGCGCTCGGGGGTCGTAGAAGACTGCGGGCAGGCGGGCGATTCGCCAGTGCTTCTCCACGAACGAACGACGAAAGGCCGCCACGGGATCCTCCCCGCTCCGCATCTTCTTCTCCATCAGCTTGTGGCTGATGTTCACGAATATCCTCACCTCGAAGGCCGGGTCGCGCTGCATCTTTTCGACGAGCGGCACGAACAGCCCCTCCGACCATCCGACATTGAACGTCGACATCAGCACCTTGCGGCGCGCGTCGGCGAAGAGCTCACGGACCGTGATCGCGGTATCCCGGCTCTGGGCCTTTCCCTCCGGCCCGGACCACACCAGCTCCACCCGCCGCCTTGCCTCCACCTCCGACGCGCTTCGCTCCGTCGCGAGCATCAAAAGCGCGGCCGACGCCTGCTCCGGGGAGGGAAACCGCGCATGGAGCGCCGACAGCCCCTCGAGAATGGCGTCCACGGTCGAGTAGCCACGCGCTCGCAGCGATAACGCATTCGCCGGCCATACGAGCCTGCCCGCCCGCAGCGCAGCCGCGAGGTCCTCGAGCACCTGCGCCGAGATTCCAGGCATCGGAGGCGCCTGCATCACGTCGACTTCTTTCTTGCATCCAGGAAGAACTCCGCCCCCAGCGTGCCGACGGTCGGCACCACGAGCGCCCTGTCGAGAAATTCGTTCCTCCATTCGCAGCTCGGCTCCGCGAGGAGCAAACAACCGTGGCAAGCAGCGCCGTGGAAGAATCTCTCCTCCACGGCGTTGTCGGGCTCGTGCTGCGCGCAAACCGGATCGTTCGAGCAGAGCGCGCCGTACGCGAGCGCGGCGCCGAGGTGATGGAGCAGGCGCTTTCCAGCCGCGGCGAGCCCACCCAGCGTGCCTTCCGCGTCGGGGCTCGACGTATACAGCAAGATCCCGTGTCCTTCCGGCCCCGCGTATACGCGCTCTCGTATCGAGCTTGCAGCGTACCCGCATTCGAGAGACACGGCCGTGATCAAGAGATGCGACAGCGAATGCAAGAGGACGTAATCCGCCCCGGGGAAATGCAGCTCGACCCCCGGGTGGCTCCTCTGCCAGGCCGTGACGCCGTTCCGCAATTGCTCTCCCCGCCCGTCCACCGCCTTGCGTGACAGCCACGCCTCGATCGCGCCCGGCTCGAATGCGAGGAAGAATCCTTCCCCTCGGTTCTCCACGGCAGGCCGCCAGTCCTTGTCGAGCGAGAGCCGCCCTTGCTTCACGCCGAGATCGAGCCTCGGGTCCGCCTCGCGCACGGACGGCTCCAGGCGCGTGAAGCCCGTCTGCGCCACGACCTCGCGCAGGCGGTGAATCTGGAGAACACGCTTCAGGGCGCGCAAAAGGGGCGGGCGCGCGCTCGGCAGGGGCACCTCGGTCGCGAAGAAATCACTCTCCGGCAAATCGACCCCGAGGTCGTCTCCCAAAAACTTCTCCATCTCCGCCGCCTTGAAGCCCTTGCCCGCGTCCACGGGCGGAGCGCTTCGTTTGCGATCGATGGCGACGAGGATCTCGGTATCCGCAATTCCCCCGAGCGCGTCGGCCTTCTCCTTGTTGTACTTCCTGAACGCGCGAAGACCGTCCGCCGACTCGACCTCCTCGATCCCCTTGCCCCAGAGCGACGCGACCACCGCGTCCACCTCGGAGCCCTTTCGCTCCGGGATCGAGATCACCGTGGCCAGCGTGGAGAAGTACGCGTTCGTCGCGGAACGCACCAGCAGGCGGTTTGCCACGGGCCCCTTCTGGCCAGCCGGAGGGCATTGCCCCGCGGCGCCATTCCATTGCGAGGGCCCGAGCCACGGCTCGTTGCCCAGGCAAGCGCCGAGCGGCATATCGGTCGGGTCGCTCTTGCGCTTCGGCATCGCCTCGGCCAGGGAGCGCGTCACGCCACACAGGCAACGAACGAAGATATCGGCGAAATCACCCGTCGTGCCTCGCTCGTCCATGAACAGCTCGCGCCCGCAGCTCGTCGGGCCGCGATGAACGAACAGGGCCCAGTCGATGTCGCTCACGTGCCCGTAAATGCACGCCTGCACGAAGCGGATCGGCGTGACCTTGCTCTTGCCGTACGTCATTCCGCGCAGCGCACTCCGGTGTATCATCCGTCGCGACCGGAACACACGCTCGCGCTCCTGCTTCCGCCTCGTCTCCTCCTCCTCGGGCAAGGGATTCACGAGGAACCATTGCGGGAACTCCCATACCACGATCCCCGCGGCCCCCTCCTCCCCGCGCGGCAGCGTCGGCGGCGTATAAAGCTTGTGAACGCCGACCCCGGCGAGCTTCGCGAGCAGCCGCGGCTCCTCGACCTCCCGGAACCCCGAGCCCGATTTCCCTGGGCTGCCCCAGTGCTCGAGCCCCGCCACGATACCCGAGCGCTCCACCAGATCGACCAGCGCGCCCGGGCCGAACGTCGTCACGATCTGGCTGCGCCGGATCTGCCCGTCCGGCGGCCGCTTTCCTTCGTTTTTCGCGGCCATCAACCGTTCTCCTGCCCCAAGTCCGGGATCTCCACGTACAGGTTAACGCTGGGCTCCACCTCGCGCATCGAGCGCTGGGCCTTGAACTTTCGGTTGTCCGAGTCCGTCGGGGGCTTCTCGAGCGGGTCGTAGAGCAAGGCCGTCGCGCCTGCTTTCGGGGGCGTATAATGCAGCCCCGGTGTCCGTCGCACGAGATCCATCCACGAATGCGAGAGATCTCCGATCACCTTGTGCACGACGAACGGCAGCGCCGCCGCCTCCTCGTCGCTCAACGCGGCGCGCGCGCGCTGGCCAACGATCTCCTCGACACGCGCCACGACCTCCCGCGCCTCGCCGATCCGCGACGCGCCCTCCGGCGGCGTCAGACGCGCGTCGAGCAGCCTTGCCAGCGCAACGGTCACCGCAGGTGCGCCACGATCGACGGCGCGCGGCGAGAAGGGCGTCACGCTCGTCGCCTCGACCGCACGGTAGAAGCTCTCGTGGTAGGCCTCGAAGCGCTCGTAATGGGACCTGTCGCGTGGCCTGTGGATGTTGAACAGCGTCACCACGAGGCCCGGGCGGTTGTCGTCGCGGCCCACGCGGCTCGTCGCCTGGATGTACTCCGCGGTGGTCTTCGGCTGGCCCAGCACCACCAGGAGGCCGAGCCGCGTGATGTCGAGGCCGACCGAGATCATGTTCGTCGCGAGCGCCACGTCCACGGGCTTCTTGTCGCGCTGATGCGGCAATGCATCCAGCCGGCGCTTGACCTCCGCGACCTGCCACGTCGGCACGCGGCTCGTCAATTCGACGACCTCTCCAATCGATCGTTTCGCGTACGGCGGGTCCGGGTCCGCGTGACGTGTTCGCGTATTGTACACCGCGAGCCGCGTCGTCACCTCGTCCTCGACGATACGCCGCCCGCCGCCGAGCTCCCGCAGGCTGTTGAAATAGCCGAGCAGCGTCATGTAGGGCGCGGCCGGGTTCTTCTCGTTCGCGTGCCCTCCCGCCTCCTCGTAAAGCTTCTGCGCGCCCGCGAGCAACGCGAGGTACGCGCGGAGCATCGTCACCTTCAAGCTCCGACCTTGCGCCGCGATCCCCACGTATCGCCGCGCATTGGCGAACCCGTCCACCGCTCGTTTCTCGGGCGCCGTCGGCACGGGTACGGTGCGCGCGAAGAACGAATCGCGCCGATCCGGACCCGGCGGCGGGAAGATCACCGTCTCTTGCCGCGCATACAGCGCCTTGATCTGCTGCTTGGCGCGCCGGACGGTCGCCGTCGACGCGACGATCTTGGGCCGCGCGCCGGATTCGTCCTCGGAAAGAGCGTCGATCGCCGTCTCGTAGAGCCCTACCATCGTCCCGAGGGGCCCCGAGATGAGATGCAGCTCGTCCTGGATCACGAGATCCGGCGGCGGCAATCGCCCTCCTGGAATGGGCTTGCCGTACTTCGGGTTGTCGCAGGGCCCGTAAAACCCAGCCGCGTCGTGCCGTGACACCCGACCGAACATCGC
Source organism: Polyangium sp. (in: bacteria) (assembly GCA_031374535.1). Taxonomy (GTDB): domain Bacteria; phylum Myxococcota_A; class Polyangia; order Polyangiales; family Polyangiaceae; genus Polyangium. The sequence goes on along the minus strand of JANMGF010000372.1, from coordinate 2,805 downwards.
CCCCGTCTCGCCCACCCACGGGAGCTGCGCGAATTTGTCCACCGTGGCGATCACGAAACACGGGAGCCGCCGGTACAAGGGTTCGTCCACGGCCACGATGGGCAGGGCCTGTTCGCCCGACCATACGCACCTGGGCGACATGCACCGCACTTCGAGCTGCGTCGGCGCGTCGTCGTCCGGCGAAAGCCGGAAGCTCCGCGGCTTGAAGGGCTCGCCGCACCACGGGCAGCGCTCGATCGGAATGGGCACCGGCGCGCCCCTCGACTTGCCCACGTATGCGAGCGTCTTCTCCCGCGCCGACTCCGGATCCCGGACGCCCTTCTTTCCCATCCGGTTCGGCGTCGCGGCCCTCCCGACCCAGAGGCCGATCTCGAAGGGCCACGGCCCCAGGCGTGTATCCTTCCGGCGCTCGAGCTCCAGGGCGCAGATCAAGGCCGCGGCGCGCTCGAGCTGGTCGAGCGTGAGCAGGCGGAGCGTGTACCGCATGAGCACGCTCATCCCGGCGCCGCGAATGCCTTCATGGCGCAGCCGCCGATACGCCAGCGTGAATGCGGCGAGGCCGAGATACGCCTCCGTCTTGCCGCCGCCCGTCGGGAAAAACAAGAGGTCGACGTGCTTGCGGCTTTCGTTCCGGGGATCGACGATCCCGGGGATGTTCATCAGGAGGAATGCGACCTGGAAGGGACGCCACGCAGGGGTCTCCGCGGGCCTTCGGGCTCGCTGCGCCGCAGCCATGGTGCGATTCGCGATACGAAACGCGAGCGCGACCTTCTCCTCGGCGAGCGCCTCGATTCCCTCGGCGATCCGGCGCGCCACGGCGCGCGCTTCCATCATCAGGTGGGCGAGCACGTCGCCCTGCACGCCCGCGTCGAGCTTCGTCCGCTCCTGCGCCTCGATCCACCGAAGGTATGCCTCGGGCAGCGGACGCAGCGCTTCGGGGAGGTCCTCGATATCGTCCGCCAGTGCCTCCATTTCGAGGCTCCGCCCGGCGAGCCCCGGCACCGCGGCGGCCACGACCTTCTCGACCTCCGCTGTCGGGACCCAGACGGTCTCGACAGAGCGACACACGCCGTCCGGATCGACCCGCGCCGTCGCCCCGACGCCGTGACCGACGGCATACTCGAAGCAGTCCCGGTACTGGAGATCGGCGACCTGCTCGTCGAATTCGACGTGCTCGTTTTGCCCGTCGTCTCGGCCGCGCAGGTTCGGCCTTGCGACAAAGCTCGAAGCGCAGGCCACGGAGAGCCCAGCCTGAAACACGAAGGCCGCGTCGCGCGGCTTCTCGGGCGCGCGTCGGTTCACGAGGAAAAGCGTCGCCGCCGTCCCTTTCGCGTCGGGGCGGGGGCGCGCGAGGACGACGAGCTCGAGGCCCGGCCCCTCGCGCTCCGGCTCGAGCGAGACGGGAGCCGGGGCGGGATATTCGGGGCCGATCTTCACGGTCTTCGAGAAGGTCCGCGGCACGCGGCGCCACGTCGGCTTCGCGCTCGTCCCCTTCTCGCTCGTTTCCTCCGAGGCCCCGCTCTTCACCCGCGCGTAATCGCCCCACGACGCGACGATTTCGAGCTCGTGCGTCCCCGGAGGCAACAATACGCTGACGCCGAGGGACGCGGGAAGGAAGACCTTACGCGCGGACGGCTCGGGGATCCCCCCGTCGGCCTCGCCGTCCCCTCCGGCCCCCGGCGCGTCCATGTCGTTATCCGATTCGGGATCGAGCCGGTCCTCGTCGCTCCCCTCGAACGGGACGAGAAAGCCCGTGAGGTAGAAGCGCGAGGGCGAATCTTCGAGGACCTCCTCGGGGGAGGCGGGGCCGACGAGGTCCTTTCGGAGGACCTCGACGAGGCGGTCGCGGATATCGGAAGATTCCATGGGCGGGACGCGCGAGGCGTTGCCCAATGTATTACCACGACGAAGTGTGGGGAGGCGAGAGCGTTGTGCGCGGAGGCCCCGATCACCCCGGAGCGGAGCTGTCCGTCGGGTTCTCGCTCGTCGGCGTGTCGGCGGACGGCGTGATTTCTTCGCCGGCGAGGGCCCGGCTCGTGGGCCGTACGCGCTCGGCGAGGTCTTTTCGGCCGGCGAGGCGGAAGAGGCCGACCAGGGTATCGGCGATGCCCTGGTGGTCGTCGGTCCAGGCGCCGAGCTGCTTGCCGCGCTGCCCGAGCTTGTCGGCGAGCTCCTGCTCCTCTCGCTGGATGTCGCCGAGCGCCGTCTCCAGCGCGAGGGCCTTCTTGTCGAGCGTCGCCGCCATTGCGGCGCTGTCGAACGAGATGCCGTCCACGGTCACGGCGAATGGTTGTTTTTTCATGAGATTCGCGACGGTGCGCGCGTGGCTGGCGAGCTCGCGCGGCGCGCGCTGCGTGGACCCCTCGAGCCCGTACGTATGGAGCGCGGGCGTGCCGAGCGCGTCGACGACCATCGAGCGCACGCGCACGGCGCCATTGACGAGATCGAGGGCCGCCGCGTCCCGCGCTTCGCGCAGGCCCACATCGTCGGCGCGTTCGGCGACGACGCGGTGCTCGGCTTCGTCGAGGTCTTTCATGGATCCGGCGAGCGTACCGACGAGGAAATCGAGGACGGAGAGGAACACGGCCTTCGTGACCGAGGAATCGGGCCCTTGCACGGCGAGAGCGCGCGCCGCGAGGGTCTCGGCGACCTGGTCGCGGTGCGTGGTCGCCGCGTGGACGACGTGTTCACTCGATTGGATCCGGTTATCGATCTGCTTGGTCTTCTTTGCCATGTCGAACCTCCTCACGTAGGACGGGGTGTCCGGCCCTGGAGCCCCGCGGCTCCGTCCGGCGAGCCATCCAA